>NZ_JACOPK010000010.1:0-110525 GCF_014288055.1 Agathobaculum hominis | reverse complement strand
GGAGTTGTGACTTCCAGCGATTTACCAAGAGTAAAAAACTCTCGAAATTTCAGGTTCGCACTACAACCTTGTTCATATCGAACAAAATTTTAAGCACATCGTTGTTTAATTTACAAGGTACAATCTGCTGTTTTCAAGCATTTTCAGAACTTTTCGAAGTTCTTAACTGCTTTTCAACAGCTTATTTATTATATCAGACTGTTTTTCATTTGTCAAGAACTTTTTCAAAACTTTTTTCGAAGTTTTTGAAGCAGATCTTTCAAAATTCAAACTTTCTGACCGCCGTCTCTTTCGAAACAGCTTATTTATTATATCAAACTGAAATCCGTTTGTCAAGAACTTTTTTCATTCTTTTCAAGCCGCTTTTCAGTTCGACCACCGCGCCTCTCAGCGACAGCTTTAATAGAATACCACAGCAGCCCCCCTCCTGTCAACAAAAATTTTCAGTTTTTTTCAAATTCAGAAATCGCGATATTACACCCATTACGAGTAAAGTCCGAAAATCAATTCTGTTTATGCGGCAGACACCCAGCCGATCACCGCCATGGCCAGTATCAGTGTCGCAATCGCATTTATCACAGCCGCGTTTTTCTTTATTCTCCTAAACATTATCAAAACCTCATTCATAAATAGAATCTATAATCTTTTTCATTTCGTCAACGGATATAGGAGCTGATATAAGAACTTGATAATCATCCATCAACGCAGCAGCGTTCAACCGCTGTAAATTGTGCATAATATACCATGTCGTTTTTTCTTTAGTGTATTCAATTACCGCACGATCATCTTTTTCAATCGTATCACCAGTTATATCGGTGATTTTGGAAATTTGAATAAACATTTTAGAATCGTCTACATCCTTGGCATAATCTGCACGCACATCATATGCGCCAATCATGTGGTCATTGGTTACTTGGATACGAGTTTGCTTATATCCATCAGGCAACCAAGATGGTGCTATAGGATGGTTTATCTGCAAGGCCGTTAATGTTTCTTTTAATGACACATTTTCAACATCGAACCATTCTATCGTATGCGAACCATCCCAAGCAGAAGTACCCTTTTTCAACCCTATATCAGATGAAGTGGTATCGGGTAAATTTGCATATTCAGGCAGTGCTTCACCTTTATCTATTGGTTCTAACATTTCAGGTGAATTTTCTAAGGAAGAAGTATTATTCTCGGGCAACGCAGTATACGTTTCATGGTCATAATCCGGCATATTAGTGCGATCATCCCACGAACCATCAGGATAATAGATGATCTTTCCGTCTTTCGATGTAGGAAAATCATCCCGATAAAAGCCGAATGTTTCCGCGCCCCACTTCGCGGCATAATCAAACAGGCTATGACCGAGTGCAAACGCACATACCGTATTGGCAACGAATACCGCCGATGCGGCAACACAGACGCGATACGCCCAGTGATGCGGACGTCGCGGTTTTACGAAAAACTCTGCGTGTTCTGTTTTGAATTTTTTCAGCGACGCTTCTACATCAATTTCGGAAGAACCTGCGCCATTGTCAGCAGAAGTTAAATAATCCTCTAACTGAGGCAGCGCTTCGTCACCGTGTTCGATCACATCATCCAGCAGACGAAAAATCTCCATATCGTCTAACTCGTTCTCTGCTCTGCCTTTTATTTTTTCTTTATCCATGTTTTCACCTCCTCCTTGTAAGTCCCTCTATATATACAACACTTGAACATTCTGTTTTGTAACAACAATTTCGAAAAAATACTCATGTATTTTTCTGCCTTTCCAATAGTTCCGCACAATGCCGCCGCGCACGGCTGTACTGCATTCGGCAGGCGTTTTCTGTCATGTTCATAATTTTAGCGATTTCAACATACTCAAGATCCTCTGATAGACGAAGCGTTAATATTTTTCGCTCTATTTCAGATAAGCCGTTCGGCAAGTAACCGCTGAACGGTATTAAATTGTCGGCCGCTGCAACAGCGAAGTGCTCATCCAACGGAACCACTGAATGGCTGCACTGGGTGAAGCAGGACAGCGGCTATCTCTTTACGCAGCCGACCACCGGCCTGCCGCACACCGAAACGTCCATGAAGCAGATGTGGCGCTCGTTCAAGCAGGCGCTTGACCTCGACATGGGCGCGCAGATGGTACGCGGCGCGATCGACCCGGCGACGTCCGTCGTGGCTGACGATCTCACGCCGTACTGCCTGCGGCATACATACGCGACTGATTTGCAGTCCGCCGGCGTGCCGATCAACGTTGCCAAAGACTTTCTGGGGCACAAGTCAATTACCATGACGTCGCATATTTATACGCACCTCTCCGATGAAGCGTTCACGAACGCCTCGTTAAAGGTGCTCAGTTTTGCGACCGAGAGCAGGAAGAAAGCGCAGAAAAAAGTCGTCTCTATCCGTTGATTTTCACTCCCACACTTAGTCCCACATCCTGCACCCGTAAAAACCCCAAAAAAACCGCATTCACACAAAAACAAAAAAAGCGCCGCTTCCCTTGCGACGCTGTAAAAAGTTCAAATTAACAGATAAAAAGCTCCCAAACCACAAGGTTTAGGAGCTTTTCTGTTGGTGGAAGTTAACGGGCTCGAACCGCTGACCCTCTGCTTGTAAGGCAGATGCTCTCCCAGCTGAGCTAAACTTCCATAGCCGGTCACTTTTCAGTGTTTCGTGTGTCACTCAGTGACGACTATGTTAGGATACTACACTTTGCCCGAATTGTCAACAGGTTTTTCGAAAAAATCCGAAATTATTTTTTCGTCTGTCTGCGCTGCATGCTTTCCCGGTGCTCCAGCTCACGCATGACCGTGCACCGCATCGTGATATAGCACGCAAGTCCGCCGATCAGATTGGAGATCGGCTCGGCCGCAAAAACACCGTTTACGCCGAGTCCGGCAACGCGCGGCAGCACAAGTGTGAGCGGAACGACGATGAACGCCTTGCGGAGAAGCGAGAAGAAAACCGCAAAGCCAGCCCTGTTCAGCGACTTGAATGTGCTCTGACCGGAATACTGGAACGCCATCATTACAAAGCCGAAGAAGTAGATGTGAAGCGACGGGATCGCCGCGCGCAGCATGGCGGCATCCTGATTGAAGATCCGGATAAAAGCCGCCGGGAACAGCGAGATCAGCAGCCAGCTCAGCGCAGTATAGCCAAAAGCAAGCTGCGTCATAAACCGGATGGCGCCGCGCACGCGGCTGTAGGCCTTCGCGCCGTAGTTGAAGCTGATGACCGCCGTCGCGCCGTCTGCGATCGCCATGACCGGCGTCTGCGCGATCTGCCGCACGGAATTCAGCACGGTCATGACGCTGATATAAATATCGCCGCCGAACGTGAGCAGCGTCGCGTTGCACGCGATCTGTACAAGGCTATCCGTGAACGACATCACAAAGCTCGAAACGCCGAGCGTCGCGATGCGCCGGATACAGGCGAAATCCGGCTGAAAGCCGCGGAAGCCTATTTTTAGCTCCGCCTGCCTGCCGGTCAGGAAGCGCAGCACCCACAGCGCCGAAAGCATCTGCGAAATGACGGTCGCGATGGCCGCGCCGCGCACACCGAGATGCAGGACAAAAATAAAGACCGGGTCGAGCACGATGTTCGCCGCCGCACCCACGACAACGGTCAGCATGCCGATCTTCGCAAAGCCCTGACAGTTTATGTACGGGTTCAGTCCGAGCGACGTCATCACGCACAGCGTGCCGAGCAGGTAAACCGTCAGATAAGACGCCGCATACGGATACGTCGCATCGCTCGCGCCGAACAGATACAGCAGCGGCCTGTGAAAGACGAGACCGACCGCCGTCAGCACCGCGCCGCTCACGAGCAGCATGAAATAAGCGTTGCGCATGATGCTCTGCGCGCTCTCGCGGTTTCCTTTTCCGCGCGCGATCGAGCACAGCGGCGCGCCGCCCGCGCCGAACAGATTGGCGAACGCGGTCACGATCGTAACCACCGGGAAGCACAGGCCAAGCCCTGCGAGCGCAGCCGTGCCCTCCCCCGGGATTTTGCCGATATAGATACGGTCAACTATATTATAGAGCAGATTAAGCACCTGCGCGATGAGCATGGGCGCGGCAAGCGCCAGCGTTTTGCGGCGCACGCTGCCCTCGGCAAAGTCGATCTGCCCGGCAGGCTGTTTCTCTTTCAAACAGCTCCATCCTTTCTCTTGACGTTCTGTCATATTTTCACTGATTCAGACCTATTATAAACCAATCTGTCGATAAAGTCTACTTCTGCCTTGGGCCAGCCGCCGCTCCCTGCCGTTATTGCAGCCGTTCGATCGCGCGGCAGAGCATTACGCACGCATCTCTCCGGGTGAGCGGCGCGGAGGCACTGCCCGAGGCCGTGCTTTCGTCCAGAATTTCCGCACGCGCCATCGCGGAGACCGCCCGCTGCGCCCAGTCTGCCGCCTCGTCATGCTCCGCCGCCATCACCTCGCGGACGCCTGCGGCATCGCCCAGCAGGTTCGCCGTGACGACGCTCGCCTCCGCGAGCGTGATCGGGTTCTGTCCGCGAATCTCATTGAGCACTCCGGCGGTCTCGTAGCCGCAGACCAGTCCGTCTGCCGCCGCCGCACTGATATACGGTCTGGCCCACGCGGAAAGTCCGCTGTCGTCAGCGAAATCCGTGCGGTCGGTTGGCTTTATCCGGAGCTTCGCCGCAGATGCCGCCATCGCGATAAACTCGCTGCGCGTCACGGTCTGCGACGGGCGGAAAAACGCACAGTCTCCGATGCGCTCGCCCTGCATGATGCCGCGCGCGGCAAGGCACAGCGCCGCATAGTGCGCCGGGTCGCCCTCCATGTCGGAATACGTCAGTCCGGCCCGGTTTTTCCCGATGCGGACCGTAATCTTTGCCGGTGCAGCGGCATTTCCCTCCGCGTCTACCGCAGTATAGCTGAATTCATCCTTTCCCGTGCGCGCGCCGGGCGTATAGATGATGCGGTCGTCCTCGATCTCCGCTGTGCCGAGACGCGGCCGCTCAGTCAGCTGAAACAGCACCACATCCCCGTCTGCGTCCTGTGCGCTCAGCGCGGCTTCGGTCGACGCGCCCACGCAGGTCTCGAACGCGATGTCCTGCACCTGCGGCTGCGCGCCGGCCGCCCCGGCGGATGCTGCGCCGCCTGCAAGCGCTGCGAACAGCAGCAGAACGGTCAGCGGGAGCAGCAGCGCCGCCGTCAGCAGTCTCCTGTCTTTCAATGGGATTCTTCCTTTCCGTACAGTTATTTCCATCTCAGTCTGCACCGCTCCGCCTCTTTCTATTCGCTGTTTTGACGAAAAAACGGGAGCGAAGCCTTCTCCCTGCAATCAACCCTATAAAATCCGGCGAAATATTGAAAAAGCACTTGTCGAATGCCTGCGATTGTGGCATAATTTTATTATATGTATAAGAGTATCAATACGAAAGGAGATTGACGATGGAAAATCATCAGCTCGTTCTTGTGCTGGATTTCGGCGGTCAGTATAATCAGCTGATTGCGCGCCGCGTCCGCGAACATAATGTATTCTGTGAGGTAAAGCCGTACAAGACCTCGATCGAGGAGATCAAGGCCATGAACCCGATCGGCATTATCTTCACCGGCGGTCCGAACAGCGTTTACGAGGAGACCTCCCCGAAGTGCGACCCGGCGCTGTTCGACCTCGGCATCCCGGTGCTCGGCATCTGCTACGGCTGCCAGCTCATGGCGCACACCCTCGGCGGTCAGGTCACCGCCGCACAGGAGGACACCGCGCGTGAATACGGCAAGACCCGCACCTTCTACAACACCGGCTGCAAGCTGTTCAAGGGTCTGCCCGCCGAGGGTATTTCCTGGATGAGCCACGGCGACTACATGGCAAAGGTTCCGGAGGGCTTCGAACTCGTCGCACACACCGATGCCTGCCCGACCGCCGCTATCGCAAATGAAGCGCGCGGCTTCTACGGCGTTCAGTATCATCCCGAGGTAAACCACACCGAAAACGGCTCTCTGATGCTGAAGAACTTCCTCTATGAGATCTGCCACGCCAAGGGCGACTGGACCATGGAGGACTACAAGAACACCTCGATCAAGGCGATCCGCGAAAAGGTCGGCGACGGCAAGATCCTGCTCGCGCTGTCCGGCGGCGTTGACTCCTCTGTTGCGGCCGCTCTGCTCGCGGAGGCGGTCGGCGATCAGCTGACCTGCGTATTCGTAGACCACGGTCTGATGCGCAAGAACGAGGGCGACGAGGTCGAGGAGGCGTTCTCCAAGTGGAACCTCAACCTCATCCGCATGAACGAAGAGGACGAGTTCCTTGCCGCGCTCAAGGGTCTGACCGACCCCGAGGACAAGCGCAAGGCGATCGGCGCGCAGTTCATCCGCACCTTCGAGAAGATGGGCAAGGAGATCGGCGCGAAGGTCGGCAAGGTGGATTACCTCGCACAGGGCACCATCTATCCGGACGTCATCGAGTCCGGCAAGGATGACGCAGCCGTCATCAAGAGCCATCACAACGTCGGCGGTCTGCCGGATTTCGTCGACTTCAAGGAGATCATCGAGCCGCTGCGCATGCTGTTCAAGGACGAGGTCCGTCAGCTCGGCTTTGAGCTCGGTCTGCCGAAGTATCTCGTTATGCGCCAGCCGTTCCCGGGTCCCGGTCTCGGCATCCGCATCACCGGCGAGATCACCAAGGAGAAGTGCGACATTCTGCGCGAGGCGGACGCGATTTTCCGTGAGGAGATCGCAAATGCAGGTCTGGACACCCAGATCAACCAGTACTTCGCCGTTCTGACCAACACCCGCACGGTCGGCGTCATGGGCGACAGCCGCACTTACGATTACGCTCTCGCGCTGCGCGGCGTTACCACGAGCGACTTTATGACCGCTGACTGGGCGCGCATCCCGTATGACGTCCTCGATAAGGCCTCCAGCCGTATCGTAAACGAGGTCGCCGGCGTAAACCGCATCGTGTACGATATCACCTCCAAGCCCCCCGCTACGATCGAGTGGGAATAATACCCGAAAGGCCAAAAAGCCTTGAAAATGCTGGACTTTTGCGTTGCGGAATTGCCCCGTGACAACAAAATGACAACATTTTTTCATTATTCATAAAAAGAGAGCTAACTGATTTTGATTAGTCAGTTAGCTCTCTTTTTCTTTTTATTATCATTCTGTGCAACAAACAGCCTCTCCCGTGGCCTACCAGTGAAAGGGTCAAAAGAGGTCCTGGGGCGGCACCTTCACATAGTTCTGGGCTTTGTCAAACTCCGGATAGTGGTAGCGCCACTTGTCATAGTCCTCTTTGGAGATTTCACCCGCCTCTAGCATGGCAGCGGCCTGCTGCCAGGAACAGAGCATCTCGTGCAGCCGGGCGGCGTCCTTGCTCTTCCGCACATCAACCTTCAAGCAGACTTCTCCATCCATCTCGCTGATCTTGAGCCCGTAGTTATCCTCCAGGGTAAACAGAGTGTGCATGAGTCCCACATAGGAGTCTATGTCCGGGACAGAGAGCGCATGGGGCGAGACATCCAGTACCTGGGCTAGGGCGGCAGTCAGGTCTGCTTTTGGGGTTCTTGATCCTGTTTCATACTGCGCCAGGCGCACGTCGGCGGACTTTTCCGGGAAGCCCAGCGCCATACCGAGATATTTCTGAGTCATCCCCCGCAGGAGACGGAAAAAGTGAATCCGTTCGCCAATCGCCATATCATCAACTCCAATCGTTGGTTGTCTTTATAAAAAGCATAGCAGAAATGCTTAGGAAAGTCAAGAGAATCCTAAACAATTTTATTTAATTTATTTTGCGTACTCCGATTGACATAAGCTATTTTGCTTAGTATAATGACAATAGACTAAGCATAATAGCTTAGAATCAATAAACAAAAAAGAACTGCCGTAATCCCCCGGTTATACATCCGGGAAAAAGTGGCGGACGAAAGTGAGGAGGCATTTATGGGACACAACATCCATCCGCAGCAGCCATCAATGAGGAAAGGAAGGTATTTTCAATGCAGGCACAAAACTTTATGCGCGTGGAGGTAGTGGCCCAGGAGCTGGGTATCTCCAAGTCCCACGCTTACAAGGTGATCCACCAGCTCAACGCCGAACTCCGGGACAAGGGCTATCTGACCATCGCCGGGCGGGTCAACCGGAACTTTTTCATGGAGAAGTTTTGCTACGGCAAGACGGGAAAGGAGGGCTAATCATGGCAGTCTACAAGGAAGAAAAGACCAACACCTGGCGGGCGGTCTACCGCTACACCGACTGGAACGGCGAACGCAAGCAGACCCAGGAGCGGGGCTTCAAGACCAAGCGGGAGGCACAGGCATGGGAGCGGGAACAGCTCAATAAGACCAGCGCCGATCTGGACATGACCTTTAAGAGTTTCGTGGACCTCTACACGGCGGATATGAAGACCCGGCTCAAGGAAAACACCTGAGCCACTAAGGACCATATTATCCGTACCAAGCTGTTGCCCTACTTCGGCAGGCTGAAGATGTACAACATTACTGCCCAGCAGATCATCACCTGGCAAAACGAGATGCTGAATCACAAGGACGAGAACGGTAAACCCTACTCGCCTGTGTACCTCAAGACGGTCCATAACCAACTCAGCGCCATCTTCAACCACGCGGTTCGGTACTACAACCTCCGGGAGAATCCCTGCAAGAAGGCAGGCAGCATGGGCAAAAAGAAAAATCGGGAGATGATGTTCTGGACCAAGGAGCAGTACCTGAAATTTGCCGAGGTGATGATGGACAAGCCCATGTCCTTCTATGCCTTTGAGATGCTCTACTGGTGCGGTATCCGAGAGGGGGAGCTGCTGGCCCTGACCCCAGCAGACTTTGACTTTGAGAAGCGCACCGTCACCATCAATAAGTCCTATCAGCGGCTGAACGGTCAAGATCTGATTACCGCCCCCAAAACCGAAAAGAGCAATCGGGTCATCACCATGCCGCAATTTCTGGCCGAGGAAATCCAGGATTACATCAAGATGCTCTACGGGATCGGGCCGGATGACCGGATGTTCACCGTCACCAAGAGTTATCTCCACCGGGAGATGGACCGGGGAGCCAAAGAAGCCGGGGTGCCGCGCATCAGAATCCACGATATTCGTCATAGCGCGGTTTCGCTTTTGATCGACATGGGGTTCTCTGCCACAGCCATCGCAGACCGGGTGGGTCATGAGAGCATTGATATCACTTACAATTATGCGCACCTGTTTCCGTCCAAGCAAACGGAAATGGCAGATAAATTAAATATGGAAAGGGGTAATTAAGAATGTCAGCAAAGAATTTGGACAAGCACAACCGTTGGAGAAACAAGGCCGTATCTTTCCGGGTCTCCCCTGAGGAGGATGCCCAGATTGAAACAGCAGTCAAGCTCACCGGATTGACCAAGCAGGATTATATCATCCGTCGGCTGCTTTGTCGGGATGTGGTGGTGCAGGGAAATCCAAGAGTTTATAAGGCACTGCGAGATCAGCTGGCTGCTGTGCTGGACGAACTGCGCCGGATCGAAGCCGGGCAAGGTGTAAACGAGGAACTGTTGGACACCATTCAGATGATCACAACCATTATGAAAGGAATGCAGGAGGATATTGCCTATGATCGATGAAAAAAAGAAAATGACTGCCCAAGGCTCATCTGTTGGCGCAGATGATGGGCAGTCGTTTCACAATTCAACTGAGAACAGTATATCCGCTTTTGAAGAAGAAATCAACGGTGATTTTCAAAACAACGAGGAAAGTCTGGACGAAATCTACCGCAGGATGCAGCGGTTGACCGATCCGCATTATTTGCACACGATCTCCACGACAGAGCTGTACCAGACCGCATATC
Organism: Agathobaculum hominis; assembly: GCF_014288055.1. Lineage (NCBI taxonomy): Bacteria > Bacillati > Bacillota > Clostridia > Eubacteriales > Butyricicoccaceae > Agathobaculum > Agathobaculum hominis. The sequence goes on along the minus strand of NZ_JACOPK010000010.1, from coordinate 100,742 downwards.
AGAGCAGGCCGCCGATTATTGACGGCTTGCTCTACGCGGGCGCATACATCCTTGCAGGTGCGCCGAAGATCGGCAAGTCATTTCTGGTGGCGCAGATTGCCTATCATGTCAGCACCGGAGAAGCCCTGTGGGGCTGCGAAGTCCATCCCGGCACGGTGCTATACCTTGCCTTGGAGGACGATTTTCAGCGTATCCAGAGCCGAATGTTTATGATGTACGGGGTCAACGACACCGACCGGCTGCACTTTGCAACCGCTGCGGGCAAGATTGGAAACGGGCTGGACGAGCAGCTTGAGAACTTCGTGCGGGAACACCCCGACACCAGGCTCATTATCATCGACACCATGCAGAAAATCCGCGAGGTCGGCGGCGAGGCATACAGCTATGCAAGCGACTATGAGATCATCGGTCGACTCAAGCAGTTTGCCGACAAGCACTGTATCTGTGTCCTGACTGTCCACCATACTCGCAAGCAGCCTGCTGGTGACAGCTTTGAAATGATCTCCGGTACGACAGGGTTGCTCGGCTGTGCAGATGGGTCGCTTCTCATGCAGAAGAAAAAGCGCACAGCGCTGGAGGCAACTATCGACGTGGTGGGGCGCGACCAGCAGGATCAGATCCTCTATCTGAGAAAGGACGCCGATACGCAGATCTGGAATCTCGAAAAGGTGGACAACGAACTGCACAAAGAGCCACCCGATCATATTCTGGAAGCTGTCTCTGGTCTGGTGTCCGCAGAACAGCCGGTATGGACAGGATCACCCTCTGAACTTGCCGATGCTGTCCATGTTGGCATGGCGGCAAACGTACTGAGCAAGTATCTGAATGTAAAGTCTGGAAGACTTCTTGATGAATACCACGTCCGCTATGAGAACAAGGTTCGGCACGAGGGGCGACGCATCACACTGGCTTTCGTAACCGCAAATGAATAAACTGCGCAACGGCTGCGACGGTTGCAACGGTGAAAATGATACCGCCAAAACAGCCGTCGCAATCGTTGCGACCGTCGCGGAAAGGAGCGAAGTAACATGAAAACTGTGCAAATCCCCTATGGCCTGTTCCTCGACCTCGCCATGTACCATCTGCGGGGCGAGGATGAATACGAAGAAGAAATCTGTCGAGGCTTGGAGCAGAAGCTCGACGCCATGCTGAACCGGCAACTCTATTCCCGGTACAAAGCGGCACCGACTGAGGAAGAACGCGAACAGGCACGGCAGGAATATCTTGACCGGCGCGGCGTTCCGCAGAGCTATCGTTGGACTGTTCCTCCGTGGGAGCTGTGACAGGAGCGTGCCACGCTCCTGTGGCTGGCAGACAAGGCAATGCATTGGCGGCTATCCCCGCGCATCCCCCGTCCCCATCGAAAAATCCGCAGAGTTTGAGATGGCTGTGGGCAGAAAATTATGCGCAGAGGACGCCTGCAAATAAGCTGCTGACCACGCCGGTTTTTGCGGTTTGTATCCACACTGCAAATCGCAAAGCCGGCAGAGGCTTCTGCAGACGCCGCATACCCCCTCGGAGAGCCCACGATACTTTGCAGCCGCAGGATGAAAGTATCATAGTGGGTTATTACACTTCCGCAGAAGTGCCTCCCCGAAAGCTCTCCCGTCCTGCACAATCTGAAATCAGGAGGTAAACTGCCTATGGCAAGAGGCGACGGTATCCACCGTACCAGCGCAAGAAACGCAAGAATGAAAGATACAGATATCGACAACGCACAGGCGCATAATGAGCGTGAAAAATCGTCGTATGTCAATCAGGACATCGTTCCTGACCGGACGCCATACAACGTCCATTTCAAAACGCCAACCGCCGGGTATAAGGAGATGTTCGAGCAGATGCGCTCTGACGGCGTGATTTCCACCCGCGGTCTGAAAGCGGATGCTGAGAAATTCGGAGAGCTGATCTTCGACGTCAACTCCGCCTACTTTTTCAACCACGGCGGCTATGAATTTGCAAAACAATTTTACGCCGATGCCTACAAAGCTGCAATCAAAATTGTGGGCGGCGAGCAGTACATCCTATCGGCGGTCATGCACGCCGACGAGCGCAACCGCGCCATGTCGGATGCTTTGGGGCGGGACGTGTACCACTACCACCTTCATGTGGTCTATATCCCTGTCGTAGAGAAGCAAATCCTGTGGTCGAAACGCTGCAAGGATAAATCTCTGGTGGGAACGGTCAAGGAGATAATCCAGCAGGTCAGCATGAGCAAGAAGTGGGCTTCCAAGCCCGCGCTGGACGAGAACGGCGAGCCGATTTTGAGTGTAAAGGGCAAGCCCGTTCTCAAAAAATCCTACAGCGTTTTGCAGGATGATTTCTTCCGGTATATGCGCGACGCCGGGTACGACGATGTGGAGCGAGGCGAACGCGGCAGCTCTGAGGAACACCTGACCGTGACGCAGTTTAAGGTGCAGCAGGAGCAGGCGCGGCTGGCAGAACTCACGGAGCAGAACCGACAGCAGGAGCAGCAGGCAGCGACGCTCGGCAAGCAGATCAAAAAAATTCAGAATCAGCAGATCAATGTGGCAGCTATCGAAAAGATTGAGGCAAAGCCCATTCCCTTCTCTACCAAGATTGCCGTGGAGCGTGAGGATTTTGAACACCTGTCTACGCTTGCGAAAAAGTTCGTTGTAGCTGAGAAAAAGGAATCCAAACTGCAAAAGGCTCTGGACGCGGCAAACAGGCTGATTGCAAGGCTCAAGGAAGAGATTGCCGGTTTGAAGCAGGAGCTTTCCGAGTACAAATCCGTTCGCGGCAAGCTCCGAACATCGGATCTGGAACGTGAAAACGCAGAGCTTCGCGGAAAAATTCAACGCTATGAGGACGTGATCCAGCACAATAACCTCTGGCATTTCTTCCGTCCGCGCAGAGAAAAAACAGCAATGCGTGACGATGCCCGCTGATGCCGTGTTGAGCTGAGAAAAACGGATTTTATCGAATGGGAGCGTCCAGATCGAGCAGCGTATTGTCCGGGCGCTCCCCATTCAAAAATCAACCTGCTTTTGCAGGTGTAGAGTTGACAAAAAAACTTGAAAATGCGCCTGTTTTTGCAGAACAGGCAGAAACGGAGGCAATATGAAAACCGGACTGACTAAGAGGCAGAAAACGACCTGCATCTATTTTGACGAAGCCAGCAAAACCGTCGAAATCCAGACACACAATACCGCGCTCAAAAAGCGGCTGGCAAAGTACGCGGCAAAGCATCCCGACCTGTGCGGGCAGATCGACGATGATGAACAGGGCTGCCTGACCTTCGAGATTGACCGCAGACGATTCGCTGTTCGTCTGACTGCGCCGTATTCAAACGAGCGCCGACAGGCAGCAAGTGAGCTTGCCAAGAAAAATGGATTGAAAGGGCGAGTATAAGACCGCATTAGCCGCAGCCGTCCGCAGGAGTTCGGAGGCTCCTGTGGGCGGCTTTTTCTTTGCAGAGGACATCTCACGTTCTGATGAGATTATCTTGCGAACATCGTCGTTTTGTGCTATAATGCAATCAGTCTAAATTTGGAACGGAGAATTGCAATGCCTATTTCCTACGATAAGCTCTGGAAGCTGTTGATCGACAAGAAAATGAACCGGACGGATTTGAAAGATGCCTCCGGTATCAGCTTCAATGTGCTTGCCAAGATGGGAAAAAACGAAGCTATATCAATGGAGAGTTTGTATAAGATTTGCGCTGCATTAGATTGCGGCATTGGCGACATAGTGGAGTTTATAAATGATGAAAATGATTGACCATGTTTGTGCGGCTACGGTCGAGTACATTGACCACATGCCAAAGTCCAAAAGAAAGAAATATGGGCAGTTTTTCACAAGCAAAGAAACTGCCGTTTTTATGGCAGGGCTTTTTTCGATTCCCGAAGGCTGCACTTCTCTCAGTATCCTCGATCCGGGTGCTGGTTCAGGAATTCTTTCGGTTGCACTCCTTGAACGACTGGAGTCAAACGCCGAGATTGATTCCATTGAGCTGGTCTGCTACGAAAATGATTCCAACATTGTGGACTTGTTGCGTTCAAATTTGGAGTGGGTGTGCAATCATACAACGAAAAAAGTTTCTTTTAGAATTGTAACTGATAATTACATTCTCAGTCAAATGCTTGAGTACAATGGTATGCTGGGTGCAAGTCCGGATACAGATAAGTTCGATATGATTATTGGCAATCCGCCTTATATGAAAATTGCCAAAGATGCGCCAGAGGCAACCGCAATGCCAGATGTATGTTACGGTGCGCCTAACCTATACTTTTTGTTTGCGGCCATGAGCATGTTCAATCTCAAGGTGGACGGAGAGATGGTATATATCATCCCTCGCTCATGGACATCCGGTGCGTACTTTAAGCAATTCCGCAAACGTTTCTTTGAAGAAGGCGCATTAGAACATATCCATCTATTTGTCAGCAGGGATAAAGTATTTGAGAAAGAAAGCGTTTTACAGGAAACTATCATCATTAAAGCAAAGAAGACGCAAAGTAAGCCAAATACAATTACTATTACGACTACACAGAGTAATGCTGACTTCTCTAATCGAACTGTTTTTGAAGCTCCCTATTCTACAGTAGTAAATGGGGATGAGTCCTATGTCTATCTGGTGACGAACACTGAGGAAGTCCAAACTCTGAATGAACTAAACCGATGGACAGATACCCTTCCTGACATTGGGTTAAAAATGAAAACAGGGTTAACGGTTGATTTCCGGAATCGTGAAGCATTGCGTGATTCAGCCGAAACCGATGCAGTTCCACTGTTTTATTCCCAGCACATTCAGGACGGAAAGGTAATATTTCCTGCTGGAAAGGAACATGAGTACATCGTTACTGAACAGCGCGGACTTCTACAGGAGAACACCAACTACTTGTTCGTGAAGCGTTTTACAGCAAAAGAGGAACACCGCCGCCTGCAGTGTGGTGTGTACTTAGCCAGAAAGCATCCTGAATATACGGAGATCAGTACACAGAATAAAATCAATTTTATCAGTGGACTCCGCGAGTTATCAGAGTGTGTTGTCTATGGACTCTATGTGCTATTCAATTCTACGCTGTATGACAGCTACTATCGCATCTTGAACGGATCTACACAGGTGAACTCCACCGAGATAAATTCCATGCCAGTTCCCCCTATGAATACGATTGAGGCGATGGGAAAAGAATTGATCCGTGTTAGAGATATGTCGGAAGCAACTTGTGACAATATTTTGAGGAGCTATATATGAGCAAATTAGAGGAAGCAAAAGAAATTCTGAGTTCGTTGAAAGTTCCAGCGAAACAGCAAAACGGTATGTGTTGCTGTGTACTGCTTGCAATGGCTAATCTGACAGAAGAAAAGGCATGGGAGTCTGCCGCAAATAATTGGATTCGGATTCACGATGTCATTGCGTTCGCAAACAGCAATTACGGAACAACCTACGCAGAGAATAGTCGTGAAACCTTCCGCAAACAAGCCATGCACCATTTCAGAAATGCGGCGTTCATTGAGGATAACGGAAAGGCAACCAACAGCCCCAACTATCGGTATCGCTTAACGGATGAGATGCTTCACTTGATTCAGAGATTCGGTACTGCAGACTGGGAGAGAAGTTTGGTGCGTTTTATGGAAAACCACGACTCTCTTGTTGACCTCTATGCCTCCAAACGGACTATGCGAAAAATGCCTGTAAAAATCAATGGCGAAGGCTTCACATTCTCGCCGGGCAAGCACAACCAACTGCAAAAGGCTATTATCGAGGAATTTGCGCCCCGTTTCGCGCCCAACTCCGAATGCCTGTACGTTGGGGATACCACAGAGAAGGACTTGGTTAAGAACGTGAACAAGCTCCGCGCTTTGGGCTTTGAAATAACGTTGCACGACAAGATGCCCGATGTTGTCCTCTACGCTGAAAACAAGGATTGGCTATACTTTATCGAATCGGTTACATCCGTTGGACCAATGGAGCCTAAGCGTATCAAAGAAATCGAGGAAATGACGACTGGTGTTACGGCTGGGAAAATATATGTTACGGCATTTCTGGACTTTAAGACATTCAAGCAATTTTCGGAATCTCTTGCGTGGGAAACAGAGGTTTGGATTGCCGATATGCCGGATCACATGATTCATTTGAACGGAGATCGTTTTTTAGGACCAAGAAAATAAAGAAAAGGAAGATGCAAAGAGATGAGCTTAAAAGAAGAAATTGCAGAAAAAAGAAAAGAAATGATTGTCGACTCGTATCCAATGTCTATTGGTGAGATAATGAATCTCTACAAGGATGGCGAACTTGATGTTCATCCTGAATTCCAAAGGTTCTATCGATGGGATGAGGAACAAAAAACGAAACTCATTGAATCTATTCTATTGGGTATTCCTATTCCTCCTATTTTTGTTGCCCAAAAGACAAATGGTACCTGGGATGTAATTGATGGTCAGCAAAGGCTCTCAACTGTTCTACAATTTTTACATGTCCTGAAAAAGGACGATGGGACACAATATGAGCCATTAGTCCTAAGAGCGACTAAGTTTTTGCCTTCTCTTGGTGGAATATGCTGGGACAATGAAACTCTATTTTTACCCGAACAGAAGATTGCTTTCAAGCGGGAGAAATTGAGCTTTACTATCATAAAGGAAACAGCGGAAAATGATACGTCAAAATACGAAATGTTTCAGCGCCTAAATACTGGTGGTACGCATTTATCTGCACAAGAAATAAGAAACTGCTTGATGATTATGATTAATAAGCCTCTTTACGAATTGATGAATCAGCTGCATGATAATACTGATTTCAAAGCGTGCGTCCCAATGACTGATACACAAACAGAAGAACGCTATGACTTAGAGTTGGTAGTAAGATATCTTCTTTATATTGGTTTTTCTGACACATTCATGGAAGAAATAGATAAATCTAGAAGCATGGACGTATTTTTAACTGAGGAACTTGAAAACTATGCTCAAAGCAATAATTCTACCCTGATTCAAGAAAGCAAAGAAAAGTTTTCTCGTATTTTTGCTCTGTTAAATAGTCTTTTAGGCGAGAATGCATTCAAAAAATATCAGGATGGAAAGTTTAAAGGACAAGTTATGCTTGCTGGATTTGAGTCAATTATTCCAGGTCTTTTTTTAAATCTTGATTATTGGGAAGCGAATAAGGAAGAATTTGTTGAGAGAGTTAAGCAAATCTATACTCAGGAAAACTTTATTAATGCAACGCGTAGAGGAACTCGTGCTTTAGATCGTATGATACAACTCATTAAATTCAGCAGAGTGTGGTTTGCACATGAAGATTAAGAGCCTAGAAAAACTCCAAGACTTACTGGATAAAGATATGGCATGGCGAAAAAAAGAATTAATAGACATCAAATTGCTTATCCATTCAACTCAAAATCCCACGCTATGTAGAGCTGGAATTGCGCTGCTGTCAGCTCATTTTGAGGGATTCATCAAACAAGCAGCAAATTATTATGTGGTATATGTAGCTTCACAAAACATCAAACTTTCCCAACTGCACACAAATTTTGCAGCAATTCATTCAGGCAAGGTTTTTGATCCTTGTGCTACATCAGATAAGATTACCGTATATCAAAAAGCAATTGATGATTTTCTCACAAACTATACCACCTTAAATTTTAAAGTTAGCTACTCTCCAGAGCATCCTATAATTAAGACGGAATCAAATCCGTCGTCTATTGTTGTTAGAAATATTTTAGATAGCATAGGTTTGGACTATTCGCCGTATGAAACAAAGTCACATTACATTGATACCGATTTGTTAAGTAACCGTCATAGCATTGTTCATGGTGAGAATATTCGGATTGAGATTTCTGATTTTGATAGTACATTTAAGATAATAACAGAAATAATGCGAGACTTTTCGGAGCAAGTTATGGAAGCTGCAACTAACAAAAGATATTTAAAAACATAGGATAGGATCACTATAAGAAAATCATTTATGCTAAACAAAGATACGCAAGCGCAATGAACGAAGAAAGCCGTTCTCCAGAAGATAATGGTACTATATGTTTCATACTTTAGGCGTTTAATGGAAATTAAAGTTTTCCGCATAGAAAGCAGAACTTGAATCTCTGTTGTGTGTAATCTCTTGTAATGGAGATAAGTTTTTGTTCTGTGGAAATAAATAGGAATAGGCGGTGTTACTGGTGGAGTATCTTGGTTGTGGGGAATTAAATCAGATTCTTGATAGAGTTGATGGATGGATAGAGAATTGTGATTTTAAGGTGTCAGTCATTTTGAGCGGAATGGGCATCCTTGCCGGTATTTTCTTGGTCAGTGATTATGTTTCAAAGTTCGCTTCAATTTTTCGAGCAGCACTCAATAATATTGGAATTTTAAGCATTGCCTATTTATCTGTCAGTTTTCTTTCGCTCGGATTATTAATATATGGAGCTATTTTGCTTGTCAGCGTTCTTTTCGCGAGAATCAATCCAGCAGAATTCAAAAATAGGGCAGTAAAATCGGATTCGATGCTATTCTTTTCATCTATCGCTAAGAATAAGAGCTTTTCAAAATATAAAGCGAAAGTCAGAAAATGCTCTAAAGAACAGTTAATGGAAGATTTGGCTTCACAAGTTTATATTTGCGCACTAATCTGTGATAAAAAGTTCAAACTATACAAAAATGGGCTGTTTTGCTCAATTATTGGTTTCTGTACCTTTATGCTCATGATGATCGTTGGGATAGCTGTCTTATAGATTAGATTTCTGACAGAGAGAGGTAGTTAACGTGGAGGCAACAAATCACATTACATATGATATAGATAAAAGCGTCCAAAGAATGGACGACATTCTTAATGCTGGAAGTGGAAATTTTTCCGATTCAGACTCCATTCCGCAAAGATCGTCATTAACTTATACAAACGGATATTACGTTAATATCACAGCATTATTCATTGATATCGTTGGTTCATCGGATATGACAGATGAACACAAGCGGCCAACGCTTGCAAAAATATATCGTTGTTTCATTTCTGAGTGTACAGCACTTATGAACTCTCAAACAATCTGTAAAGAAATTAATATCAACGGTGACTGCGTATGGGGTGTTTTTGAAACTCCGTATAAATCAGACATTGATACAGTATTTAGCATTGCTGCACGATTAAACAGTCTAATCAAAATTTTGAACTATAAGCTCCGCAAAAAAGGATATAGTCAGATTTCAGTTGGAATTGGTATGGATTATGGACGAGCTCTTATGGTGAAAGCGGGCTATTCTGGAAGTGGTTTGAATGATGTAATATGGATGGGTGATGTTGTAAATTCTGCTTGCCATATAACGAATAAAGCTGGGCGTGACGGAAAGAAAACGCTCGTGGTTTCAAGCTGCATTTATTCCAATCTTAATGAACACAACCAAAAACTTCTCAATACTACAACTATTGATTGGACAACCTATTACGAAGGGAATGTAATTAATACGGCGATGGATGAATGGTATGATGAACACTGCAAATAACCATAGCTGTGGCAACGCTATGGCAACAAAAAATCAGATAGTCCGTGCTACCTGAATAATGAAAACAATACAAATAATCTGTGCTAAATCTCATAAGCAAACCTGTTTAGAATAGGCTTGACGGGAGCGAGTGGGAATAAATATTTAGTGTTTTCTGAATCCTGAAAAGCGTTGGTAATACAGCGTTTTTCAGGATTTTTCTTTTTTAGTGGCTACAAATTGGCTACATTCGCAGCGATTTTTGTAGCCAGAGGCTCACGGCATAATGCCGTCAAGCTGTCTGGCTACCTCCACCTGCTTGTTGGGGTACAGGTGGCTGTACGTGTCCATCGTTGTCTGCACCTTTTCATGTCCGAGCCGCTCCGCAATCAGCAGCGGTGAGAATCCCATCTCCACCAGCAGGCTGGCGTGGCTGTGGCGAATGTCATGCACCCGGATGCGCTTTACCCCCGATGCCTTGCAGCCATACTCCATTTCGTGATACAGAAAGCTCTTGGTGTAGGGAAAGAGCCTGTCGTCCTTTTGCAGCCCGCAGCAATGGGACATATACTCCTGCAAACAGTTGCAAAGACCGTCGGGAATGGGGATAGTGCGGATGCTTTTCGGCGTTTTCGGCGTGGTGATAATATCCTCTCTGCCGAGGCGCTGATAGCTCTTGTTCACCGTCAGGGTTTTCTTTTCAAAGTCGATATCCGACGGTGTGAGTGCCAGCAGCTCTCCCTCCCGAATCCCCGTGTAGTACATGGTCATGAATACCGTGTAGCTGGCAGGCCGGTCTTTCATGACCTCAATGAAGGTTTGAAACTCCTGCCTTGTCCAGAACAGCATCTCATCGGCGTGCTTCTTGCCCATGCTCCCCGCCTTGTGGCAGGGGTTTTCTTTCAAGCCATAGTATTTGACTGCGTAGTTGAAAATCGCCGTGAGCTGGTTGTTGATGCACTTGAGATAGGTCTGGGCGTAAGGCTTGCCGTTTTCATCCCGATAGCTGGTCAGGGAGTTCTGCCACTGGCGCACATGAGTGGGCTTGATCTCGTTCAGCGGGATTTTCTTGAAGAAGGGCGTTACCTTCAGGTCGATCAGCCATTTCTTGCTGGCAACGGTGGAGGGTTTGAGGCGGTGCTCCATATCCTTGACATACAGAGAGATGAAGTCACCGAAGGTCATACCGAGACTGCCCGTGGATTGGCTGATGAAGTCACGTTCCCATTGAAAGGCTTCTTTTTTAGTGGCGAAGCCGCGCTTCTTCTTGTGGATGGTCTTGCCTGTCCAGTCCGTTACCCGGATCTGAGACATCCAGCGACCGGTGTCGCCGTCTTTTGTTACTGACATTTTTACCTCCTTCCCTCAAGAATCAGGCTTTGATAGGGTTATTTACTCGTTACTCTCGTTTTTACCATATTCCTTTTCCAGAAGCTCCGTTCGTCTTGCAATCAGTTCGTCACGGTCAAGTTCTTCTGGCTCTGTGCATTTGACTGCGTTCGCGGCATAGTATGCCAGAGTCTGCTCCTTCCAGCGCTTATATGCTGCCTGCGTGGAGTTATAGGCGCGAAGCTCGCTGCGCTCATCCTCCCATTGTTCAAGGAACAAGCACATATCCGCGTTGAACTCCGCCGTGCTCTTTCCATCAAAGGAAACCGAGCACTCCCATTGTTTGCTGCGGGGCGGCTTCTGCACATTGATCTTGAAGTCGATGCCCTCTACCGTTTCCAACTTAAAGAGGAAGTCCATTACGTCGGCAAGCGTCTTGATCTGTGTCGTGCTAGATTCATACCCAAGAATATAGGTTGAGGTCGTGTCCAGCAGGTCTGCGATCTGGTTGACAACGGCAATCGACACTTCAATCTCTCCGGTTTCGTACTTCTGTACGGTGCGGAGGGATTTTTTAAGCATTTGTGCCAGCTCGGTCTGGTTCAGTCCCTTCCGTTTTCGGAGTTGCTTAATTCTCTGCCCAATGGCGGGATAATCGAAATTGTCCATATCTGATTCACCTCGTCCATATCATACCGCAGAATAAAGCGAATTGCAAGTACATATTTTTATTTCGTAAAGGCTTGACAGATGCATCTTGTATGCGTATAATAGAATATGCACTCAAGATACGTATTTAGGAGAATATAAAGAAAGGAGGACGAATAGAAGATACGTAGACCGAGGCAGATCACTTTGAAACAGGAGGTACTATGAGAGCACAGTTTATCACAGCGGCAGAGGTGGCGGAGATCATGGGCATCAGCCGCAGCAAGGCATATCAGATTGTCCGGGAGATGAACAGAGAACTGAAAGCCCAAGGCTATCTGACCGTTGCCGGAAAATGCCCTGCCCAGTATTTCAAGCAGAAGTTCTACGGCTTCCAGATTCCCGGAGGTGAGCGAAATGACGGGAAATGCGAAAACGACCGCCCTCATCCCATCTGTTGGCGCAGATGGAGGGCAGCCGCCTCACGATTCAACTAAACAGAGGATACCACATGAAACCTGCGAAAGCAATCCTCCGGAGGAAAATATTGAGGAAATGCGGGAGAAAATCCGGCGCATGAACGATCCGCGTTATCTTCATACGGTTTCCATGACAGAGCTGTATCAGACCGCCTACAAGAGCAGGCCGCCCGTCATAGACGGTCTGCTCTACTCCGGGGCATATATCCTCGCAGGAGCGCCCAAAATCGGAAAATCATTTCTGGTAGCGCAGCTTGCCTATCATGTCAGCACAGGGCAAAGGCTGTGGGGCTATGAAGTCCATCAGGGTACGGTTCTGTACCTTGCACTGGAGGATGATTTCCAGAGAATCCAGAGTCGAATGTTTATGATGTACGGCGTGGCGGATACCGCCAGCCTGCATTTTGCAACGGCAGCAAACAAAATCGGAAACGGTCTTGACGAGCAGCTTGAGAATTTCATAAAGGAACACCCCGACACGAAGCTGGTTGTCATTGACACCATGCAGAAGATTCGGGAAGCCGGAGGCGAGGCTTACAGCTACGCCAACGACTATGAGATCATCGGCAAGCTCAAGCGCTTTGCGGACAGACACAGCATTTGCATCGTTACCGTCCATCACACAAGAAAGCAGCCAGCCGGGGACAGCTTTGAAACGATCTCCGGCACAACAGGACTTCTCGGTTGTGCAGACGGAGCACTCCTGATGCAGAAGAAGAAACGGACAGCATTGGAGGCCACGGTCGATGCGGTGGGGCGAGATCAACAGGATCAGATTCTATATCTGAAAAAAGATGCCGACACGCAGATATGGAGCCTTGAACGGACAGAGAACGAGCCGTATCAGGAGCCGCCCGACCCGGTATTGGATACGGTTTCCCAGCTTGTTTCCTCCGAAAGCAGAGAATGGACAGGCAGCCCAACTGAGCTTGCGGAGACGGTCAACACAGGCATGGCGGCAAACGCTCTCACCAAATACCTGAACGTTAAATCCGGCAGGCTACTGGACGAGTACCATGTGAAGTACGAGAACAGAGCAAAACACTCCGGGCGACAGGTGAAACTCACCTATATGGTAATTGACAATGTAGAGTACGAAGTAATCGAATGAGGACGGCGCGACGGCTGCGACGGTTGCAACGGTTGCAACGGTGAAAATGATACTGTCAGAGCAACCGTCGCTATCGTTGCGACCGTCGCGGAAAGGAAAGGATAGGAAAATGAAAAGCGTACAAATTCCCTATGATCTCTTCATCGACCTCGCCATGTACCATCTGCGGGGCGAGGATGATTACGAAGAGGAAATCTGTCAGGGCTTGGAGCAAAAGCTCGACGCCATGCTGAACCGGCAGCTCTATTCCCGGTATAAGACGGCACCGACCGAGGAAGAACGCGAACAGGCGCGGCAGGAGTATCTTGACCGCCGTGGAGTGCCGCAAAGCTATCGCTGGACTACTCCTCATTGGGAGCTGTGACAGGAGCGTGCCACGCTCCTGTGGCTGGCAGACAAGGCAATGCACTGGCTGCTGTCTCCTCGTGTCCCCCGTCCCCATCGAAAAATCCGCAGAGTTTGAGATGGATGGCGGAGAGGATTTTCAAAATTCTCTCTGCCTGTGGGCGGCAGCGTTGAAGCAAATTCGATTGCTGAAAGGCTGGCGGTCACGCCGTGGATTTTGCAAAGTGGGTACTACTTGCAAGCCACGGCAGAGGCTTCCGCAGAAGCCGCATTCCCCGTTCCCCCTCGGAGAGCCCACGATACTTTGCAGCCGCAGGATGAAAGTATCATAGTGGGTTATTACACTTCCGCAGAAGTGCTCCCCCGAAGCTACTCGTTCTGCACAATCTGAAATCAGGAGGTAAACTGCCTATGGCAAGAGGCGACGGTATTCACCGTACCAACGCAAGAAATATGAGGCTGACCGCTGCCAAAATCGGCAACGTGCAACAGCACAACGAACGGGAAAAGGAATCCTATGTCAATCAGGATATTGTACCGGAGAGGACACAGCTCAACGTCCATTTCAAGCAACCGACGGGAAGTTATGCCGAGATGTTCCAAAAGCTGAAAGAGGACGGCGTAATCTCCACCCGTGGTCTGAAAGAAGACGCTTTTCTCTACGGTGAGCTGGTCTTTGACGTAAACACAGCCTATTTTCATAATCACGGCGGTTATGACTTCGCAAAACAATTCTACACCGACGCATACAAATCCGCAATAGAAATCGTAGGCGGCGAGCAATATATTCTGTCTGCGGTCATGCACGCCGACGAGCGCAACCGCGCCATGTCCGATGCGCTGGGGCAGGACGTGTACCACTATCACCTTCATGTGGTCTATATCCCCATCGTGGAAAAACAGATTCTATGGACGAAACGCTGCAAGGATAAATCGCTGGTGGGGACGGTCAAGGAAACGATACAGCAGGTCAGCATGAGTAAGAAGTGGGATTCTAAGCCCGCGCTGGACGAGAACGGCGAGCCAATTTTGAGTGCAAAAGGCAAGCCCGTTCTCAAGAAGTCCTACAGCGTTTTGCAGGACAATTTCTTCCAGTATATGCGCGACGCCGGGTACGACGATGTGGAGCGCGGCGAACGCGGCAGCTCCGAGGAACACCTAACGGTGACGCAGTTCAAGGTGCAGCAGGAGCAGGCGCGGCTGGAATCGATTGAGGATAAGATTGACAGGAAGAAGCAGACGCTTGAAAAATACAACGAGAAGATCAGGGAGCAGAAGGGCGCAGCTGCTTCCTTCCACGAGATTGACAGCATTGGGAAAAAGACCATCTCCGGCAACATCTCCATGACGCCGCAGGACGCACAGTTCCTCAAGGAGCTTGCCAAGGAGGGCATCGCCTCTCGCGGGCTGATCGGAGATTTGAAGAATAAAGTGGAAACGCTCAAACACGATGTAAGCGTATGGAAACGGAAATACGAAAAGCTGCAAGAGCAGACAAAGGATTTCATGGCGGCACTCAAACGAGCGCCCCGCAAGGTCAAGGAGTTCATACAATTCATGCTCCACACCGAGCCAGAGAAGCCGGAACAGTCTGGAAACCGTGATATGCCGCGCCGCAAGAAGTGTGACATGGAACTGTGAGCAACTACGGTGTAGAGCTGTAAAAATACGAAAATAGCCAACAGGGGCGCGTCGGACGAACCGGGCGTTGTCCGGTGTGCTCCTGCTTGAAAATCTCCATTTTTCCCAAGTCAAGAGCCGGAGAAAACACCCGAAAAACACCCCTATTGCGTAACAGAGGCGCAGAAAGGAGCTTGCATGAGAACAGGACTTACCAATAATCGGAATGTTTTGACCGCAACAACACATAGAAGCACCGCCACGCCGGTATATCTTCAATATCCAAAATATGTTGCAGGCGTAGAACGCGCATTGCACATGGCATGGAAACATCTGATTTGTAAATGCAAAAATTCATTTGCGTTTACAGATTTTAAATTTGCGAATCTGGTGGCAATTTTCACAAATGTGTGCTATAATGTGATTATGTATTTTGATAAGGGGGACTTCCCAATATGCGCATCAGCTATAACAAGCTCTGGAAGATGCTTATTGATAAAAATATGAAAAAGAGTGATTTGAAAGAAAAAGCCGGCATCAGTTCTGCGTCCCTTGCAAAGCTCGGCAAGGGAGACAACATTACCACAGATGTTCTACTTCGTATTTGCGAGGCAATGGATTGTCGGATTGAAGATATTCTCGAAACGGTTCGTGACTAACCAACACTAAAGAATTTGATTAGGAGGTTTTGATATGACCATATTGGGCAAGAAGCAGATGTCGGAAGAAGACATCAAATTGAATTATATCACTCCGGTCATTCTTAATGGTTGGAAAGGTCACAGCTATATTGGAATCAGCTAAGAAGTGGAACGATTGCAACCGCACAGCCAAATTGCAACGGACAAACATTATCAAAAATGATACTTCCGCTTCCTCCCCTTGCTGAGCAGAAACGTATTGTTGCCAAGCTGGAAGAAATCCTGCCGCTGTGTGAGCGGCTGAAATGAGGTGAAAAAGATGCTGGAATTTATAAAAATCATCAACAGTGACTATGCAGGAGTACTATCTCTGCTTTCTTCGCTGATTATGGTTGTTGTCACGATCATTTATGTTGGACACACCAAGCGTCAAGCAAATTACGCTAAGGAATCAGCAGAGCTCGTTGCGAAACAAATGAAAATAGATAAGCAACCGTGTATTGTTCCATATGTAACTGATTCATGTGGATCTGCTTGGGATACCACGGACTATACCCGTATGCAGCTGGGATTTACAATCAAGCTTAGAAATGTTGGTGATTCGCCCGCAATTAATGTTTATACGTTAGCCGATATTGAATTGCAGTTTTCGGAGGATTCTGCCGGGAATAAAAAGTTGCTTCCAGCATCTTTACTCCCAGGTTTTACACAAGCATTATCAGCAGAAGAGGAGACGGATATTAATATCCATTTTGAAACCTCCGAAGTCAAGGTGTTGATTTGCGAACTAAGAAAAGCCTCAGAAAAAAACTGGGAACGCCTCAGAACAAATCCCAGCCATCATCATTATACCGGTGCTAAACTTATTATTCGTGTGTTTTTTAAAAACTTAATGGGGCAATGGTGTGAAAGTACAATTTCTTACCAAATTGCATGGTTGGCATATAAGAATCCACCACCACAGAAAACACACAACTTAAACGAAAACACTATTCCGCCCAAAGAAATTCGTGAAGGTGATGAGTTTAAAGCCGTATTGTCATCGCATCATATTGCGCCATTTGTATTTGCGATGACAACCGATAAGCACGTCATCGATGTACTGCAAGGGTATACAGACGAAAGTCCGTGGTTATCGGCTGTACTAAAAGACAACTGTACTTAAGGCATCGCCCAAAAGAGAATCCCTGTGATGCCGAATAAAATGAGGTGAGCCGCAATGAGGAGAAAAGAATACGCTTGTCCTAATGGGTGTTCTCTTCCGCCCAGAAGAAAGCAACTTAGGGAATATAACGACGGTACATATGGGTTTGACTTTTATGATTTCACATTTTGTCCTTGTTGCGGCAGCTTAATGCCATATTCCCTAAAGAAGCTCAAAGGATTTTTTGAGGTATACAATATCCACGCAGCGTTATCGGATGCGGTACAACTCATATATAAATCGGAGTTTGAATCAGCAGCACGTGAAGCTTTTGTGGCTGTGGAGAGTTATCTCAAAAAGAAGTCGGGCTTGGATTCGCACGGATTCGATCTGGCGACGAGAGCACTTTCTTTTGAAACAGACAAGCAAACCGGCGAAATAAAGAGGGCTCCCCTTATTGCAATCAATGATCTGAAAAACGAATCCCAGCGCAATGAACAGGACGGCATCAGGTATATGCTTATGGGCTTCTTTCAAGGACCTCGTAATTTGTACCAACACAATCACATTGGTTCCGGTGTAAGCAATTCTATTTCCGTGATTATCGAGGCCTCTTTCTTCCTTCATCTGCTTGATGGGCATAGCATTACTCAAAACGGACGTTGGATTCCGGAAAAAGCAGATTATCGAGAGATTTATCAAAAGATGCCCAAGCGTATTGATCGCTGGAGACTGGTACGCCTATTGAAGAAGCGTGCTCGTATGTTGAAGAAAAATCCATGATGTACTAAAAAGATAAAATCTGCCGTTGTGTGAACGGCTGAAATGATTTTCCGTCAATATACCGAAGAAAGGTGGTTTCGATAAAATGTACATAAAACGGTTATCCGCTATTAATATGGGACCGATTAATGATGTGTCTATCACATTTCCGTTTGATGAATCTGAAAATCCTAAGCCAGTAATAATTGTTGGTGAAAATGGAACAGGTAAAACTACGCTTTTATCCAATGTAGTTGACTCATTATATGAATTGGCAGAAAAGGCTTTCAATGATGTCACCAAATCTGATGGCGGCTCAGGACATCAATACTTTAAAGCTATTTCTCCGTCTGAAATTCAAATCGGAAAAGAGTATATGTGTTCAATCATTGAATATACCTGTCCTCGAAATCCTACATACTCAATCGGATATGTCATGAAATGTGGATCAGTTTCTGCTGATTTGATAAAAAGCGGTAACAGCTTTTGTGCTAACAAAAAAATTTCATGGAAAGATACGGAAGGTTACAAGAAAGCTTTTATTGAGAAGTCCGAAGCGGAAACAATTTTTGGGCGAAGCGTCTTTTGTTACTTCGGGCCGGATCGATATGAAAAACCCGCATGGATGGGGAAAAGATATTATCAGCAGGACGAGGATATACATCCGTCTATTAGAGAACGGTGGCAAGGACAATTACGTAAGCCGATCACTGTTCATGACGTAAATGAGCAAACATTGCAGTGGCTGTTGGATATCATTGCCGACTCACGATGCGATATCGTGCAAAAAGGGGATCAATTACTCGTTGAACATATTGATATGGGTAGCCTTTTGCTGCAAGGAACCGCACGAAGAAATGTAGAAAATATTATGACTGAAATTTTAGATAAGAATGTCTACTTCGGTCTAAATTATCGCAACAGGGGAAAATCTCGATTTAATATCTGCGACACAAAAAACAATTCTGTGTTAATTCCCTCGCTGGATTCCTTATCAACCGGACAAAGCGCTTTGTTCAATATATTTGCAACAATCGTGCGATACTCTGAAGATAACAACATCAATAACAGCATTACGCTTTCACAAATTGAAGGAGTTGTGATAATTGATGAGGTTGAACTTCATCTTCATTCAAACCTTCAACGCAATACACTTCCAAAGTTGATGAAACTTTTTCCGAAAGTACAGTTTGTCATTACTACGCACTCACCTTTATTTCTTCTCGGATTGGAAGAAGTATACGGGGCCAATGGATTTGAAATACATGAAATGCCCAATGGTGATTGTATTTCCGCCGAGGCGTTTTCGGAGTTTCAGAAAGCATATGCCTTTTATTCTGCAACGAAGAAGCATCAAGCAGAAATCAAAGATGCAATCAATACGCATACAGCAAAACCACTTGTCATAACTGAAGGCGCAACTGACTGGAAACATATGAAAGCGGCATTTTCCAAACTTTCACAGTGTCCAGAAAATGTTGAGGCATATAGGAGTTTGGACTTTGACTTCTTAGAATATGAGCCAGAGCAGTCAACGAAAGAAGGGGCACTCAAAATACAAATGAGCAATACCCAGCTAACAAGTATGTGTAAGCATTTTGCATCTATTCCGCAACCAAGAAAGCTGATCTTTATTGCCGACGCTGATGATACATCCACGAACAAAGAATTGGGATCGGAATCAGGATTCAAAGTATGGGGCAACAATGTTTACTCTTTCACTATCCCAGTTCCAGCTCACAGAACAGATACTCCTAAAATATGTATCGAACACTATTACTCCGACAACGATATTAAAACTCAAGTTGAGATAAACGGGGTTCAGAGAAGAATCTATATGGGCAATGAGTTCGATTCTGTAGGAATTTCTGTTGATGGACAACTTTGTTGTGTTGACCGCAATAGTTGTGGTCCTGATAAGATTCGTATCATTGACGGAACATCTGATAAACGAGTTTTCTGCATTCAAGGAGATAGGAAAACCAATCTTGCACTGCCCAAAATGGAATTTGCCGATAGAGTATTGGGAAATTCTCCCGAGTATTCAAATATCGACTTTTCCTCTTTTTCACTCATTTTTGACATCATTAATAAAATTTGCGACCAATAACTGAATCTTGACGGGCAAGCACAATTTATGCTTGCCCGCCCTGGTTGCCGATTAAGCTATATTCATTTTGTCAGCTGCCGAGAGGGTTGTATTCCGTTACAACTTTCAGGTATGCTTCGGGATCGCCGTTCAGAACCAAGTCTGCATAAACAAGCGGGTCGTTGTAGATCAGATAATCCAGCTCTGACCGCTGGAAGCGGTTATCGGCAACTTCGTTTTCAACGGCGGTGCAGTCAATGGAAATCCGGCTTCCATCGTCAAAAACCAATTCCACGCAGGCTGTGTCTATGTTGAATTGACAGGATATAAGTTTGCTCATGGTCATACCTCCAGGATGTTTTTTGAGGTGAATCAGGCGGTCAATTCCGGGTGATTATTGGCGGGAATCATATCGAAATCTGCCGCAAATCATTCAAAATAAGTCGTTGCGAACGGTTAGTACGTATAAAATAGCTGGCTACAAAACGGCTACAAAATTCGTAAGGAACCTATGTACAGCCCGAAATACGTGGATTATGTGGACAAAAAGCGTATCGAGAGTGCATTTTATAACCCTAAATCAAAGCCTAAGACTTGAGTGGGAATAATTTCGCCCTTGAAAAAGTCCAGCAATAGCAAGACTTTTTCGCCATGAGTACCCTCAGTGGCAACATTATTTGAATTATTGCGATAACAAAAAGCGCTATCTGATTTGAAGCCAAGTCAGATAGCGCTTTTTCTTTTCTTCTTTAGTCAGCTTTCAGTCGGTCCTTGGTAACCGTCACCCCCCCGCAAAGTAAAGCACCTGGGAGAGCAAGGACCACATTATCCGAACCAAACTGCTGCCATACTTCGGCAAGCTGAAAATGAGCAGCATCACTCCGCAGCAGATTATCCGCTGGCAGAATGAGCTGATCAACTCTCGCGACAAAAATGGAAAGCCCTACTCGCCGGTTTACCTCAAGACCATCCAAAATCAGCTGAGTGCAATCTTCAACCATGCGGTTCGGTATTACAACCTGAAAGAAAACCCCTGTGTAAAAGCAGGCAGCATGGGTAAGAAGAAAAGCCGCGAAATGCTGTTCTGGACAAAAGATGAATACCTGAAATTCATTGATGCTATGATGGACAAGCCACTGTCCTTTTATGCTTTTGAAATGCTCTACTGGTGCGGTATCCGCGAGGGCGAACTGCTGGCATTAACACCGGCAGACTTTGACTTTCAAAAACGTACCGTTACAATAAGCAAGTCCTACCAGCGTATCAGTGGCAGAGATGTAATTACCACGCCAAAAACTGAAAAAAGTAACCGCACCATCACAATGCCTCGTTTCCTTGTGGAGGAAATTCAGGAATATCTTGCTATGCAGTATGACATCGGTCTGAACGATCGACTGTTTCCAATTACAAAAAATTACCTCTATCGAGAGATGCAGCGCGGCTGCAAGGAAACTGGCGTAAAGAGTATTCGTATTCACGACCTTCGTCACAGCCATATCAGCCTGCTGATTGATCAGGGATTTTCGGTAGTTGGAATTGCAGACCGTGTCGGTCATGAGAGCATCGACATCACCTACAACTATGCGCACCTGTTTCCGTCCAAGCAGACAGAAATGGCGGATAAGCTGGATATGGAAAGAGGTGAAATCTGATGTCACTGAAAAACCGTGATGAACACAACCGCTGGCGGAACAAAACAATAGCGTTTCGAGTATCGCCTGAAGAAAACGAGCAGATCGAACGCTATGTTGAGCTCTCCGGGCTGACCAAGCAGGACTATATCACCCGGCGGCTTACCCACAAGGATGTAGTGGTGCATGGCAGTCCTCGCGTTTACAAATCGCTGCGTAATCAGTTTGCCGCCGTGCTGGATGAGCTGCGGCGTATCGAAGCCGGTGACGGTGTGAACGACGAGCTGCTTGACCTGATCGAAATGATGACTGACATTATGGGCGGAATGAAGGAGGCTGATACCCATGAGTGAAAAAGAAATGACTGCTCCTGTTGTATCTGTTGGCGCAGATACGGAGCAGTCATCTCAAAACCTTATTGATAATAGTTTAACCGATTTTGACCCGAATTTCAAGAGATTTGATGCAGTACAGAGAAAATTCCTGCAAATGATGGACCCGATCTACCTGAAAACCGTGTCAATGTCTGAGCTGCTGGACAATGTGTACCAGAGCAAGCCGCCCCTTATGGACGGCCTGCTCTACCGGGGGACTTACCTTTTTGTCGGCGCTCCAAAGCTGGGCAAGAGCTTTCTGATGACCCAGCTTGCGTATCACATCAGCACCGGCACGCCGCTGTGGAACTACCCTGTCCGAAAAGGCACGGTGTTGTACCTTGCCCTTGAGGACGATTACCGCCGCTTGCAGGAGCGTTCCTATCGGATGTTCGGCACGGCAGAAAACGAGAGCCTGTTCTTCTCTGTTTCTGCCGGACAGCTCGGCAGAGGTCTGGATGAACAGCTCACCAATTTTCTACGGGAGCATCCAGACACTTCTCTCATCATCATCGACACGCTTCAGAAGGTGCGTGAGGTCGGCGGGGACAACTACAGCTATGCCAACAATTATCAGATTATCACTCGCTTGAAGGCGTTGGCAGGCAGCTATGGCATCTGTTTGCTTCTTGTCCATCACACCCGAAAGCAGCAGTCAGACGATAAGTTTGATATGATCTCCGGCACCACCGGGCTGTTGGGTGCGGCGGATGGAGCGTTTTTGCTCACCAAGGAAAAGCGTACCGGCAATGCTGCCTGCCTCGATGTGTCCGGCAGAGATCAGCCGGATCAGCGGCTGCACCTTTTCCGCAACGAGGAAACCCTTGCGTGGGAACTGGAGCGTGTAGAAACAGAGCTTTGGAAATCGCCACCAGAGCCGCTGCTGGAGCAGATTTCTGCTTTCCTTTCTTTAGACAGGAAGGAGTGGATGGGAACACCTACCGAACTTGCGGCACTTCTCGGCGTGGATATGAAGCCCAATGCTCTGACAAGGAGGCTGAATGTCAACGCCGGACGACTACTGAATGAATATGGCATTCGATACGAAAGCAGCCGCAGTCGCAGCGAGCGAACCGTAAAGCTGACGGCGGATCAAGCGTGACGATATGTGACGGTGTGACGATATTTCCATGAGTGGGGGCGGTATCCTAAATACCGTCATCATTGTCACACACCGTCACGTGGTACCGTTTCGGCAGGTACAGTTTAGGCGGGGTGCAGGGTGCCCTTTTCAAAGGGCGGCCCTGCTGGGGCGGCAACCGCAGTTGCCGGGGCAACGCCCCACAGCCCCCTCGGAGAGCGCAACAGCATCTTTTGATGGCCGCAGGCTGTCAAAAGTGCTTTTGCGTTACTCTTGGCAAGAGTAACAGAACCCATCTACGGAAGAAACTGAAGGGAGTGAACGAAATGAAACGAACGATCAGCGTTGAAGTCGGCAAAGGCTCTATCAACCATAATAGCCGCAAGTTCAAAGCGGAGAATGTGGACGGTGCGCGCAGCCATCTCAATATCGACTACTGCAACGAACGCATCCAGGATGTCTATCAAATGCTGTTCGGAGCGGCGCAGGAACGATTCAATGCCAGGCAGAAACGTGCCGACCGGCGCATTCCGAAATACTATGAAAAAATCTGTACCGGGCATCAGGAAAAACCTTTTCATGAGATCATCATTCAAATCGGCAACAAGGACGATATGAGCGCTCTGGGCGAAAATGCAGAACTGGCAAAAACTGTGCTGAACGAATACTATCAGGGCTTTCAGGCGCGAAATCCAAACCTTTATGTTTTCTCCGCACACCTGCACATGGACGAGGCAACGCCTCATCTGCACATTGACTTTGTTCCGTTCATCACCGGCAGCAAGCGCGGACTGGATACCCGTGTATCTCTCAAGCAGGCGCTCGCCGCGCAAGGTTTCAAAGGCGGCACACGGAGCGATACCGAGTGGAATCAGTGGGTGCGCTCCGAAAAAGCTGACCTTGCTGCTAAGATGGAGCGGCACGGTATCGAATGGGAGCAGAAAGGCACCCATGACAAGCATCTTTCTGTGCTCGATTACAAGAAGCAGGAACGCAGCCGTGAGGTGCAGCAGCTTGGCGAGGAGATTGATGAACGCCGATGCGAGGTTCATAATCTTCAGCAGCAGGCAGAGAAATATAAGCAGGCGTTGGAGGATTGCAAATTGACGGAGGATATGCTGGAAACCGCACCGGAGTATCAGCTGCCGGAACCGCCTGCGCTGATGTCCGCTAAGACCTACAAAACAAGATTCGTTGATGCACTGGTGGAGCGGCTCAAGAAGCTTGGAAAGACGCTGCTGGCGCGGTATTTCGAGGTTCTGAACGATTATTTCCGAATCAACGCAAACAACGGCAAGCTGTACCGTGAGAACGAAAATCTGCGAGCGGCTAACGCATGGCTCAGTCAGAAAAATGACAGGCTGGAAATCGAAAACAGAAACTATTCCCTGCTCCGCAAGCGGCTCGGCAAACAGCAGCTTGACGCATTGGTGGAGCAGGCAAAAGCAGCTAAACACACCACCCGAAGCAAAAACGAAACGAGGGAAAGATGATGAAAAAGTACACCTTTGATGCGAAAAACGGCCTGTGGTACGAGCAGTGCGGGGAGTATCGGCTCCCCTGCCTGACCGTGCCGAACAGCAAAATGATCGGCAGATGGGGACAGCACCACCGCCGGTATCTCCGTCAGCACAAGTACGGTACTTATACCGCGCTGCTGCTGACCGGCAGGCTGGACGATTATCTGGCGAATATTGACTGGCAGGCGGAGGAAATATTCGCTCGGTTGGTTGAACAACTGGCTGAAACCGATGGCATCAATGAGGAACTGAAAGCTGATAATCAGATGGAATGGGTGCGGCGGATGAACGCCATTTTCGAGCAGGCAAGAGAGATTGTGTGTACAGAGTTAAAAGATGCCGCCGGTATCAGCTTCAATGTGCTGGAAAAAATGGGGAAGAATGAATTTGTCTCCATGGAAAGTCTACATAAAATTTGTTTGACACTTAAATGTGATGTAGGGGACATCATGGAATTTGTAGATGAAGGAGTTTCAAAACAATCATGATCTCTATCAAATCACATAGGAGTGAATCTCAAATGCATCGACCCCTTACTTGTGTGGAAATATGTGCTGGTGCTGGCGGACAAGCATTAGGTCTTGCTTGCCTGTATCTAAAACAACCGAAACGGCCCTTGTGCCGCTGCGGAAAATCAACTAAAATTCAAGTATTGGGAGGTAACAAGTATGAGAAAGGTTTTGTCCTGTGAGTTCAACCCGGACACTGCCTGCGTGGAGCTGTGCATGGAAGATGGAACCCTGTTGTCCATCGACTGCACCGCCGTGGAGAACGAGGTAGCGAACAGTATGTACCAGCGGTCAGAACTGGACTGGCTGATCTATAATGATCCGCTGTCCTATGCCGAACTGATTTTGAATGGGGACCCTGAATTGTATCTAAAAGCAGTAACAAAGAAAACTCCGTTAGATTGATGGCAAAGAAAATCCGCCAGAAGCAACACTCTAAAGGGTGCGCCTCTGACGGATTTTTTACATCTTATCAATCAAAGCAAATACAACAGCTTGCTGTTCTTTGCTCAATCTTGACCAGCGTTCTAGAAGCTTTTTCTGAGCCTCAGTCAAGGAAACAGGTGCATCTTCTTCGGCAAATAGTTGAGATAGCGTAATGCCAAAGGCTGTGCAGATTTTCTCCAGGGATGGAATGGTCGGAACCATGTTCTTGCGATACCTCATCGCCTATGCGTGGCACCCTGCCAGTAACGCACGAGAGCTGGTGGAGTATGCAAAAAGGCGAGTAAAGAAAGGATCTCTTTTCATAACAGTGATAAAGCATAATGATTCGACATGAAGTTGAGTTTTTCACGAAAGTGTGATAAAATAAATCCAAGCAGTTCTTGCTTTGGAGGACTAAAATGGCGATTTGTTATGACCGCTTATTCCACCTGATGATTGATAAAAAGATAAGCAATGCACAGCTAAAAGAGAAGGCCGGTTTTAGTGCCAATATTATCACCCGCCTAAAGCGTAACGAGTATGTTTCTATCGAAAGCATTGAGAAGATTTGCCGCGCGATGGGGTGCGGTGTGGATGATATTCTGGAGTTTGTCCCGGAAGAAGAATAAGCAAGACTTTCGATAAAGTGGTCTGATATTTGAAGGCCACTTTCTGGATACAAGGCTCTAACAGGCTGAAAAGCTGTAAAAGATCGGATAGGAGTGTGGCTGTGATGGCGGCAGCAAACAAAACGGTTTGGGGAATCCATACGATGGACGATCCTCTTTTTTTGAATCAGAATCTAATTGCAATCGGCTGGGAAGCGATGGGCGACTTGTCGGTCATAAGCGCATCTCGTGATGCCTACAAAGAAAAATATATTGCGACCTATCCGGACGCTAAAAAAGGTTCGATTCCCACAAGTGCTGGAATGCTGTACCGGTTTGTTCATGAAGTGCGAGAAGGCGATTATATCGTGTTCCCATCTAAGTTCGACCGTAAGATCAATATTGGAATTGTTGAAAGCTCTTATTTCTATGAGGATACTGCAGCGCTATATCCCAATCGCCGAAAAGTAAAGTGGCTTAAACATTTGCCACGCACAGCTTTTTCACAGGGGGCTCTCCACGAAGTCGGCTCGGCACTGAGCTTTTTCCAGGTGAAAAACTATGCGGATGAGTATTTGAAAGCTTTGGATAAAAACTTTAAAGGCGATATTGTGGAACCAGATACTGATGAGACGGTTGCACAAACAGCGGATGAAATCATCGAGGCCACTCGCGATTTTATCCTAAAAGAGCTAAGTAAAAATCTCAAAGGGTATGATTTGGAGCCGTTTGTAGCAAATCTTTTGCAAGCTATGGGCTACCGCACGATTCTGTCGCCGCATGGTGGTGACAGCGGTATCGACATTACCGCCTATAAAGACGAACTGCCGCCCCGCATTGTTGTCCAGGTCAAAAGCCAGGATGGAGACATCAAAGAGACTACCATCCAGTCCTTAAAAGGTGCTATGCGTGAAGGAGATTATGGCCTGTTTGTGACACTGTCCAACTATACCAAAAATGCGCAGAAATATCTGGATAGCACCCCTATTATTCGCGGTATTAACGGCACAGAACTTGTGGATCTGGTCTTGAAATATTACGACCAGCTCAGCATAAAATACCGCCAAATGATCCCCCTGAAAATGGTGTACATCCCCGTTCTGCCAGAGGAGTAAATGGGAACCTGACAGGAAATTAAAAAGAGAACGGAGAGGTACCGATGGCAATCAAAAAGAGCGAAATTTACAGCCAAATATGGGCTGCGTGCGATAAACTGCGAGGTGGTGTGGAACCCGCCCGTTATAAGGATTACATTCTGACACTGCTGTTTGTGAAGTATGTGTCCGACCGCTTCAAGAGCAGCGATAACTGGGACATTGAAGTACCGGAAGGCGGTAGTTTTGACGATATTGCTGCGCTGAAATATAAGAAAAACATAGGTGAAGGCATCAACATCATCATTGGCAAGCTGGCAGAAGCCAACGACTTGAAAGGCATTATTGACATTGCCGACTTCAACAGTGAGGAATTGGGCACCGATAAAGAAGCGGTGGATAAGCTGTCCGGTCTCGTGGAAATTTTCCAGAAACCGGAGTTGGACTTCACCAACAACCGCGCTGGCGGTGATGACATTCTGGGCGATGCCTACGAATTTTTGATGCGGAAATTTGCCCAGGATTCCGGCAAGAGCAAGGGCCAGTTCTACACACCGGGTGAAGTCTCCCGTATCATGGCAAAGGTGATCGGCATTGATAAAGCCACAGATCCCAGCATGACGGTCTATGACCCGGCCTGCGGTTCCGGTTCACTGCTGATTCGTGCGGCGGATGAGGCCCCCTGCGAGATCTCTATCTATGGCCAGGAAAAGGATAACTCCACCGCCGGTCTGGCTCGCATGAACTTGGTCCTGCACAACAAGGGCGCCGGCGTTATTGTCGGCAATAAAAGCACCTTGTCTGCACCCCAGTATAAAGATGAGAACAACCCTGAACTGCTGAAAACCTTCAACTATATCGTAGTCAATCCGCCTTTCTCGGACAAATCCTGGATGGATGGCATTACGATCCCTGATTCTTATGGGCGATACAGCGAGGCTGTGTTGGGCGTGCCGCCGGAGAAAAACGGCGACTACGCTTGGCTGCTGCATGTCCTGAAATCTTTGAAATCTACCGGCAAGGCGGCTATCATTCTGCCCCATGGCGTGCTATTCCGTGGCAATGCCGAGGCTGACATCCGCAAAAAGATCATTGACCGGGGTTATATTAAAGGCATTATTGGTCTGCCTGCTAACTTGTTCTATGGCACAGGAATTCCTGCCTGTATCCTGGTGCTGGATAAGGAGAATGCTGCTGATCGTACCGGCATTTTCATGATTGACGCCAGCAAAGGCTATGTGAAGAATGGCAACAAGAACCGCCTGCGGGAACAGGATATTCACAAGATCGTGACCACTTTCCTTATAATGGATGAATCGGACCCCAAGTATGCCCGGTTTGTTCCGAACGAGGAGATCAAAGTCACCAACGAGTACAACCTGAATATCCCGCGCTATATTGATAGCAGCGAGCCGGAAGATTTGCAGGACATCAATGCTCACCTGAACGGCGGTATTCCGGAAACCGATGTGGACAGTATGGCGGAATATTGGGCGGTATACCCATCTTTGAAGGAAATTCTGTTTCAGCCGCTGCGTCCGGGGTATCTGCGTCCGGCGGTGGACAAGGACGAAGTGGTTTCCACGATTACCTCCCACCCAGAGTTTATCCGCCATGCCGACCAGGTGGACGATGCCTATGCTCGATGGAAGGAGACCGTTACCCACGATTTGATGGAACTCAGCCGGGACATTCACCCCAAAGAGCTGATTGCCAAAATTTCCGAGCAGCTCCTTGATAATTTTGCCCAGGTGGCTCTTCTCGACAAATACGATGTCTATGAAGTGCTGATGGAGTACTGGGCGGAGACCATGCAGGACGATGTGTATGCGGTCTGCTATGATGGCTACGAGGCTGGGCGAGAAATTGCCTATGAATATGTGACCAAGAAGAAAAAAGAAAACGGCCAGACCATCGAGGTCAAGACCGATAAGATTAAGGGCTTTGAGGGTAAGTTGCTCCCCAAGGCTTTGATTGCCGCACACTTTTTTGAAGAGGATGTTAAGGCGCTGGATACCCTTCAGGGCCAACTGGATGAGGTGTCCGCTAAGCTGGAAGAACTGGCCGAAGAAAATGGCGGCGAGGATGGACTGTTTGCTCAGCTGGACGATCTGAAAAAAGCCACCGTCAGCGCCCGGATCAAGGCAATCAAGAAAGATCCCGCAGCCAAGGAAGAATTGGCTGCATTAAAGGGGTATATGTCCCTGTTGGATGCCGAAAGTAATTACAAAAAGGCAATTAAGCAGGCCGAAGCAGACTTAGACACCAAACTGGAGAAAAAATACCCCCAGCTGACGCTGGAAGAGATTCGCCATTTGCTGGTGGAGGAAAAGTGGTTTGCCGCTATTTACAGCGGGATAGACGCCATCCACGAGGCGGTGTCCCATCATCTTTCTGCTCGTGTGACCCAGCTGGTAGAGCGGTATGAGTATACCTTGAAGGAATGTGAGGATGAAGTAGACCAGTTCGAGGGCAAGGTCAAATCTCATCTGGAAAGGATGGGGTTTGTATGGTAAACCATTACCCAAAAGATTGGAGAATAGTACTGTTATCTGAGTTATCCATAGAAGGTTTCCAAAATGGCTTATTTTATGAGGTTGCTCGAAAGAATAAAGGTATTCCAATAATTAACGTTGGGGATCTGTATAAATCTTCTCCGATTGCAAACGACAAGTTAGAGTTGTTTAATGCCACAGCAGAGGAGATTAAAAGGTACCAAGTATTTAATGGGGATTTGTTTTTCACAAGATCGTCTATTGTACCAAGTGGAATAGCATTTTGTAATTGGTACAGATGTAGCGAGAAAAAGGCAGTTGTGTTTGATAGTCATGTGGTAAGATTTAAGACAAACACAGATGTTGTAAATCCAATGTATTTATACCTTGCATGCATAAGACCTGATGCAAGAAAATATTTTCTTGCTAATGCAAAAACGGCAACTATGACAACTATTGACCAAACGGTTTTGGGAAGATGCCCTATTCCGTATCCAGCTTTGAAAGAACAAACAGCTATAGCAGAAGCCGTGTCCGATGCAGACAACCTGATTTTCTCTCTGCAAAAACTGATTGAAAAAAAGAAAGCTATCAAGCAGGGGACCATGCAGGAACTGCTCACCGGCAAAAAACGCCTGCCGGGGTTTTCAGGGAAGAGAAAAAGAAAAAAGCTTGGTAATTATATTAAATTCGAAGTTGGATTTCCGTTTAAATCACAGTATTTTAATTCTCAGCATATAGGTTTGCGTTTAATAAAAAATCGTGACCTGAAATCTGATGATCAAGTGTATTACACCACAGAGGATGTTTCTTCAGAATATATAGTTAATAATGGGGATGTATTGGTTGGTATGGATGGCGATTTTACTCCATGCATTTGGAGAAAAGGCGTTGCGCTGTTAAATCAACGAGTAGGAAGAATTGGTGCTTTTGGAATGGATTTGTTGTTTTCGTACTATCTGCTTCAACAACCATTACAAGAATTGCAAATAGGAACAGGAGCGACGACGGTTAAACACTTGTCACATTTCGATGTTGAAGAGCTAGAATTGACTTTTCCAGAAGAAATAAAAGAGCAACAAGCAATTGCCCAAGCTCTTTCTGATATGGACAACGATATTGAACAACTGGAAAAGAAACTGTCTAAGTACCAACAGATCAAGCAGGGCATGATGCAGGATCTGCTCACCGGACGGATTCGGCTGGTATAAAGGAGATAGAAAATGGAAGAAATCGTACAAGAACTTCAAAAAATCTCAGAGATATTACTACAGAATCAAACCCCGGCATGGCTCACTTACTTAAGTTCCTTAGGGCCACTTATCCTCACGGGAATTTCTGTTTTCATCGCGTGTAGGCAACATAAACAGAATCGAAATTTGCAAAAGCAGATTGCAAACCGAGATTCCTCTAATCTGCTTCGGCAAAATGTTTTGGAGGTATATAATGCTTACTTCAATGGCTTGAGGGTCGTTGACCAAGCTGTTGGGAATGTGGCTGATGTTTTTGCCTCTCCGCAGTCTCTACAACAGTGGGTCTATGAATTCCAAAGAGCATACGAGATGCTGGCTTGCTCCTATAATCAGGCCAAACTGATGCTTGATGATGACCTGCTATTGCAGGCGTTAAAGACATCTTTTTATAAATTCAACGATTTGTATGGCTGCGTGAATAGCTACTATCACAGCGGTTTACCCTTTTCGGCTATGAACAATGCATGGGCTGTTGTTTCGCCCAAATATATGATTAATGCAGGAGACTATGTGACCCTGTCGCAGAATCTCCCGGCCATGGAGGAGTTTTGGAAACTGTGTGAGAATAGGCATACGCAAGATATTCGAAAGTTTATGGAAGTGTTCAAATCATCAATGGAAGATGAAACCTTTGATAAATATTTCGAAAAACATATCCGAATGAACCAACTGTAAGGGGGGGCCTTTATGGGTGTCGGCCAACGGGAAAAAGCCACGCAGAAGCGTGTCATAAAGCTATTTGCCCAGGAACTTGGTTATACCTATCTGGGTGATTTCACTGAGCGGAAAAACTCCAATATTGAAACCGAACTGTTGACGAAATTCCTGACTGGCAAGGGCTATTCGCCGGTACTCATCAGTCGTGCTCTGAAGGAGCTGCAAGATGCTGCCGGAGATCAGTCGGTAAACCTCTACGACCTGAACGAGCAGACCTATAAAAAGCTGCGCTATGGGGTCAAGGTCAGCGAGTCTGTCGGCCAACATAAGATTACAGTCCAGTTTGTGGACTGGGAGCATCCGTTGGAAAATGATTTTTACATCGCCGAGGAAGTCACCATCAAGCACAAGCGCCCTGATTTGGTGCTGTACATCAACGGCATCGCTTTTGCTGTCATCGAACTGAAACGCAGCACGGTTTCCATGTCGGAGGGTATCCGCCAGAACCTGACCAACCAGCGCCCAGACATGATCATGCAGTTCTTTGCCACCATTGGGTTGGTCCTGGCGGGCAATGATTCGGAGGGGGCTCGTTACGGTACTACCGGCACACCAGAAAAGTATTATCTTTCCTGGAAAGAAGATCCCAATGCCAAAGATGAGGTTTCCGTAGCGGTACGCGCTCAAATCGAAAAATATCCGCTGCGTCTGGACAAAAACCTGATTTCTCTGTGCCGGAAAGAGCGGCTTGTAGAGCTGCTGCACAATTTTATCGTATTTGACAGCGGAGTGAAAAAGACCTGTCGGCCCAACCAGTTCTTCGGCAATATGGCTGCACGGGATTTTGTAAGGCGGCATGAAGGCGGCATCATCTGGCACACCCAAGGCTCCGGAAAATCCTTGACCATGGTGTGGCTCAGCAAGTGGATTAAGGAAAATATTTCTGACAGCCGTATTCTGATTATCACCGACCGGGACGAGCTGGATGCGCAGATCGAGCAGGTGTTTGCCGGGGTCAATGAGAGCATTGTCCGTATTCGCCGGGGAAGCGAATTGATTCAGAAGATCAACGACACCTCGCCTGTCATGATGTGCTCCCTGATTCACAAGTTTGGCAAGAAAAACAGAGGCAAAAGCGGCGAGTCCGATTATACTGGATTTATTGAGGAGCTGAAACGCTCGCTGCCGGAAAACTTTTCTCCCAAAGGCGATTTCTATGTCTTTGTGGATGAATGTCACCGTACCCAATCCGGCAAGCTCCACAAAGCGATGGAAACCATTTTGCCGAATGCCACCTTTATCGGTTTCACCGGTACTCCATTGATGAAAAAGGATAAGGAGACCAGTCTGGAAGTATTCGGCCCTTATATTCATCGCTACAAGTTTGATGAAGCAGTGCGGGATAAGGTGGTTCTGGATTTGCGTTATGAGGCACGAGAGGTGGAGCAGAATGTTGTCCAGCAGGATCGGATCGACGCCTGGTTTGAGGCAAAAACGCGCGGGCTGACCGGTGTGGCAAAAGCTAAGCTGAAACAGCGTTGGGGCAATCTGCAAAAGATGTTCAGTTCCAAGGCCCGATTGGGGCAGATTGTAGCGGATATTGTTTTTGATATGGAGACAAAGCCGCGCCTGCACGATGGGCGGGGAAATGCCATGTTGGTGGCTGGCAGTATATATCAGGCATGCAAATTCTATGAATTGTTCCAGGAGACCGAGCTGAAGGGCAAGTGTGCCATCGTAACTTCATACGAACCGGCGGTGGGCGATATTCGCACTGAAACCGTAGGTGATGATGGCGAGACCGAGGCTGTGGAGCAATACGAGATCTATATGAAGATGCTGGGTGGAAAAGACCCGAAGGCATTTGAAAAAGAGGTCAAGGAAAAGTTTATTAAGCAGCCGGAACAGATGAAACTGCTGATCGTAGTGGACAAGCTGCTGACAGGCTTTGATGCACCACCTGCCACTTATCTGTATATTGATAAGTCTATGCGAGATCATGGCTTGTTCCAAGCAATCTGCCGCGTCAATCGTCTGGATGGTGAAGATAAGGAATTTGGGTATATTATTGACTACAAAGACCTGTTTCGTTCATTGGAAAATGCAGTTGCAGACTATACTTCCGAAGCGTTCGACAGCTATGATAAGGAAGATGTTTCTGGCTTGCTGACAGACCGTTTAGATAAGGCTAAGGAACAGCTGGAGGACTCTCTGGAAGCTCTGCGCGCATTGTGCGAGCCTGTGGCTCCACCCAAAGATATGGTGGACTACTACCATTATTTTTGTGGTGCTAACACCGAAGCTTTCGACTTGGATGAATTGGAAGAGAATATGCCCAAGCGGGAACAGCTTTACAATCTGTCAGCGACAGCTCTTCGCGCTTTTGGTGAAGTATCGGGCGAATTACAGGAAAAGTACCATTATACCGTGGAACAGATTAAGGCATTGGAGAGAGAAATTACCTACTACATCAAGGTGCGTGACGAGGTGCGTCTGGCCAGTGGTGACTATGTGGATTTGAAGAAATATGATCCGGACATGCGCCATTTAATTGATACCTATTTGTCGGCTGATCCCAGTCGTGTGTTGACCTCCTTTGGAGGAGCAACACTGGTCGAGCTACTAGTAGACAATGGGATTTCCTCACTGAAGGATATGCCTGCCTCTACACCAAAAGAGCAGGAAGCAGTTGCAGAGACTATTGAAAACAATATTGGCAAGGAAATTGTTGAAAGAACCCAAAGTAACCCAAAATACTACGAGAAGATGTCTGCACTTCTTCGTGAATTGATTGAAAAGCGCAAAAATGACGTGATCAACTACGAGGAGTATCTGCGTCAGATTGTGGAACTGGCAAGGAAGGTACATAAGCCGGAAAGTGGCACAGAATATCCTCCGGAAATCCGGGAGAGTGCTGCCAAGCGAGCCTTTTATGACCATCTTAATGGGGATACGGCTGTTGCCAATCAGATATATGACGCAGTCATGTCAAGCAAACAGGACAATTTCCGGGGAAGCAAAATCAAAGAGCGTAAAATCTGGCGAGCCATTCGTGCTGTCGTAAAAGATGACCAGGAAGCCGATCAGTTGCTTGCATTGGTAAAGGAGCAGAGTGAATTTTAGTGGATGAACTGCAAATCGGCAACATGAGTATTGTCGTTACAAAAAAGAACATCAAGAATATGTACATCCGCGTTCTGCCGCCCAATGGGAAAGTCCAAATTACTGCACCGCACTCTGCCGGGGATGACGCGATCCGTATGTTTGCAGTATCCCGAATTTCTTGGATAAAAAAGCAGCGTGCAAACTTTGAAGCACAAGCACGACAAACGAAGCGACAGTATGTGACCGGAGAAACCTATTATGTTTGGGGGCGGCGTTATCGTTTGGATGTGCAATACTCAAATGTTAGGAATGAGGTGTTCCTTACAGGCGGGCATCTGATTTTGCAAGTGCGGCCTGAAAGCACCCCGGAGCAGCGCGAGCGTGTTTTGAATGACTGGTATCGGGAGCAACTAAAAAGCAAGCTGCCGGAAGTGATTCAAAAATGTGAACAGGTTGTAGGTGTCCATGCATCTGAGTGGAAGGTCAAAAACATGCGTACCAAATGGGGAACCTGCAATATAGACCGAAAAAGGATTTGGATAAACCTCCTGCTTGCAAAGAAAACTCCGGAGTGTCTCGCTTATGTCGTGACTCATGAATTGGTGCACCTGCTGGAGCGAAATCACAATGAGCAATTCCAGAAGTATATGGACGCCTTTTTTCCGGAGTGGCGAGTAGTAAAGGAAACACTGAATCAGCAAATGCTGGATTATATGAGCGAGTAAGCCTATATATCATTTGAAGCCGGATATCGTAGCCGTCAACATAAAGTATTGCGAAATTTCATTGCTTCTTTGGTCTCATGCTAAACCACATTTATTTTAAGTATGCGAAAGTTCATACC
The DNA here is from genome assembly GCF_014288055.1 of Agathobaculum hominis. Classification (NCBI taxonomy): domain Bacteria; kingdom Bacillati; phylum Bacillota; class Clostridia; order Eubacteriales; family Butyricicoccaceae; genus Agathobaculum; species Agathobaculum hominis. The sequence goes on along the minus strand of NZ_JACOPK010000010.1, from coordinate 65,557 downwards.
GGACAACTAAAAAGCCAGATATTTATATCTTTTTTTAGCTTGGAGGGAGAAATATGGAACTTGAAGAAAAGCTTAAAGCAGCAAAAGTGCCGATGATCGTCGTACATTTTGACGAGAACTTTGAGACAACGAATATAACTTGGAGAATTTTGAATTCTCAGAATGGCAGATTGAGAGCTTTGCTAGAATTTTATTGCCTTCAATTCGTGAGTATTATAAAGATCCCAAACATGTGCAAGAGGCTAATGAATGGACAAATCAGCAAAACAAGTGCATAAATCGGAGTGAGAGCTCCATCTGCACGGACTTTCAGCTCCACTTTCACGGATTAAAGCCCCACCAAGAATAACAGCGCGCCGGACTGGGAGGACCGGCACGCTGTCCGGTTAATTTGTTTCGTATTTGAAAACTGGGATATTATCGCATTCCGCTGAACTAGTTATGCATCCGTCTTATCGTTCTTCAGAGAAGCTGCTCGAAGCCCCTTGCGTTCACGCATCGAGACGCGGCCTTCCACCAGAATCTCATACGAATTATGAATAATTCGGTCCATGATTGCTTCAGAAATCGGGCTCTGAGACTCCGGGTCCGGATCAATCCGGGTATACCAGCCCTCTGGCTGGTACTGCGTACAAAAGATCGTAGAACGGCTGCTGCGGGCCTCCGCAATCTCAAGCAGATCGTAAGATTCCTGTGAGGTCAGAGGCCGGATCAGCCATTCGTCAAGAATAAGCAGCTCCACTTTCTTATACGCCTTCATCAGCTTTTTCAGGCTGCCGTTGCTGCGGGCGATATTCAACTCATCCAGCAACTCGGGCATACGGATATAGCGAACCGTTTTCATATGCCTGCATGCTGCATTGCCCAGCGCGCAGGCGATGTAAGTCTTGCCATTACCGGAGGCGCCTTCCAGTACAACGTGATGGCCTTCATCAATGTACTTGCAGGATGCAAGCCGCAGAAGCTGTGCCTTGTCCAGTTTGCGATCCTCGTGGTACTCAATTTCCTCCATGGCGGCAGAAGGAATACCGAACTCTGCATTATGCATTAACCGAGCTATCTTGTTATTCTGGCGGCGGTTCCATTCCGCGGTCACAAGCATGCTCAGCCGCTCTTCAAAGCCAATCGAATTGAATGAAACGTCTTGGATCTGGTTTGCAAATTCAGCTGCCATGGCGGTCATTTTCATCTCGGTAAGCATGTCTATCGTCTGCTGGTTCATTTCTGCTCACCGCCCTTCTTGAAGTAGGCGGCACCGCGCGTAATACCGTAACGATTGATGTTTTTCGGCTGTTCTGGCTGCAGCAGGTCAGGCAAGGCCTTCTCATTCTTCAAAAGACTGCTGATATTACGAACAGAGGGCGTAGTTGTAAACGCAAGAACCCGTCCGCAGGCATTTTCAAGACGTTCTTTGCTGTAGCGTTCACCCAGCTTCATGAGGCTTGCACAGGCTTTGTAACCCTGCTCAGGAGCCTTGCCAGAGTCGAGAAAATGATACACTGCCTTTTCTGTCATCGGACCAACGGACATTGCCCAGGTTTTGAAATCTTCTGCATTGTACGCCAGATACCTCTGGTGCTCCTGCGGCATATGCTCCAGCTTCATCAACGGTTCACGCTGCTTTGTCTGCAAACGGCGGTGGCTCGCAACGCGACTGCCATGGAAATACACCTCAACAATAGTTTTTGTTGCGCGAATGTCCACTTTTTCGCCAATCAGATTGTATGGAACGGAATATTTGTTCCGGCCGTCACTCACGAGATAGTCGTTCGGCACCTTAGCAGCAGACCATACAGCGGCTTCAAACGGTGCGGTGGGCAGCGGCAGCATATACGCCTGTTCTTCCTCAAGATAAGCGCTGCGGCGCGTGCCGATGTGCTGCTTGAATTCCCGGTTGTTCAGTTCTTCGAGTTTCTCAGCAACCGCCTCGTTGACTTCCTTCAAAGAGAAAAACTTCATATCCCGCAGCGCCGCAATAATCCAGGTTTCCACCAGACGAACAGACGCTTCCGCAGCGCTTTTGTCCTGCGGCTTGCGGACACGCGCCGGCACGATTGAGATACCGTAATACTCGGCAAGTACCTGGTAACTGCGGTTCAGCACTGTTTCATATCAAGTGTTAGATGTAGTTGCGGTCTTGCAGTTATCCGGAATGAGTAGCCTTGCCGCGCCGCCGCAATAGTTGAACGCATGAACATGACGGTTCAGCCAGTTCTCGGTTTTCATGTCGTCACAGGCTTCTGCATAGACAAAACAGCTGCACGGGAGCACCGATACAAACAGATAAGCGCTGCTCCGCTTTCCGGTAACGGAATCGTAGACCGGGATTGTATCTCCGGCCCAGTCCACCTGGATTGCATCTCCCGGCTTATGCTGAATGCGCATGGTAGTTTTCGTCACTCGTGCCCATTTGCGGTATTTGTCACCGAACTGAGTGCTCATGTACGGCGTGCGGCCGCTTTCGTAGCACTTACAACAGTATTCTTCCCATAAAAGCGTCAGCGTAACACCGGGCTTGGCCAGTTCGCGGTGGATGTACGGATAATCGGGTTCAACGTACAGACAAACACTTTTGTATTTGTCCGGAAAGAGCATCCGCTCCAGCTCGGTGTTGGTAATGTCCTCGTCAAGGGGCCAGTGGATATTGGCTTTGCTTGCTGCCTCTAATACCTTACGAATAGTATGGCGTGAACAGCGTGCGCTGTCTGCGATTCTCCGCTGGCTGTAGTCGAGATAGTCCAACCGCAGGATTTTCAAATAGTCTGTCATTTCAAAACCTCCAGATAAATATGTCACAGCAGTTGCCATGCATATTCATTATAAAGGCTTTGGTGCTCTAATGCGGCAGAGTGGAGCTAAAACTCCGGCAAGCTGGGGCTAAAACTCCGTGCAGATGGAGCTCTCGTAGCGATTTATGCAAAACAAGCAATCGATAGATACTTGAAGTGGATAGTAGAAAGTATTCAAGATTAGCGTAGTAATAAATTTGATGAGCTATGGTATAATGATTCTTGCATAGAGTTTAGCAGCTACACTGCTGGCAACACCATGGCAACAAAAAATCGGATAGCCAATACGCATCCGATAATTCAAGTAATGTAAATAGCCTCTGCTAAATCACCAAATCAAACATGTTTAAGATACTTTTGCAGAGGGCGAGTGGGAATAATTTCGGAACCCTCCGAAACCCGCATAAATACAGGCTTTTTTGCCTGTCACTTTGCCTGCTGATACTGATTTGATACTAAGTTAGTCGGAACAGTATCGCTGAAAATAATTGCAAAGGACAAGTAAAACCGCCCTGCTGAACGACAAAATTCAGCAGGGCGGTTTTTGCTTGTCTTTATTTATTTTTGCGCCACTTAATAGTCGGTGTGACCTTGTCCAGATCGTCGCAGGTGTCCGGCTAGTTCAGCTTCCACTCAATCACACTATCACCCTGCCGCTCTTTCTGGCAGACGAAATCCAGGAGTATTTGAAGATGCAGTATGACATTGGTCTGGATGACCGGTTGTTTCCAGTCACGAAAAGCTATCTTTATCGTGAAATGAAGCGCAGCTGCAAAAACACTGGTGTAAAAAGCGATTTTATAGCATTCTACCTCAATCGAAAATGTCTCGGATTTTGTATGCGATCTCAATGCGCTTGTCGGAGTACACCAGCACCCGGTCGATCAGCAGCTCTGACAGCTCGGTGGTCAGCGCGTCCGCATCGAAAATCGCCTTGTGAATGAGCGCCCTGCGGTCTAAGGTTTCCAGCGTGAGGAACTGTGTAAACTGCGAAATCCAGCGGTTGCGCTCACTTCGGTTTTCCAGCACCTCCGTGAGTTTTTCCCTGAGAACGCGGACACTTTCGCGGATGTCCGAAGTCTGCTTGGTGTACCCGGCCTTGTAGGAGGCGTATTTCTCTTTGGTACCCACATGATTGCCGCCAGTCAGAGATGTGTAAAAAGCATAGCCCACGGTACCATCGATGAAGCAATCTCCCTCTCCAACAAAGTTCAGAATCACATCGATGCTCAGATTTCAAATGATAGTGTCTACCGTTTCATAAAACCACGCATTTTAGGATTACCAGAGTGCTCTGCCCCCTGAAGGTCCGCAGGTATCTCGCCGGACCAGAACAGGTTCAATGGTCTTGCAGCTAATCGGGGCAGGCCCGTCTGCGGCGATCAGTTCTTCCAGCGTCTGCACAGCAGCTTCACAGATCTCCTCCTTGGGCTGGGAAATGGTAGTCAGCTGGATTTTGGGCAGTGACGCAAATGAGGCATCATCAAAACCAATCAGGGAAATCTGGCCAGGGATATCCACACCGGTCTCCACCGCCGCCTGCATGACGCCCAGGGCAAAATGATCGCTGATGCACAGAATACCAGTAGCGATTGACTTTTTTCCTTGATGCAGCGGGTGAAATACGCAAGTCCTGTACGATATCCATCCTCGGTGTGGGATACTCCCGCCATTTTGGCAATATCCTTGATGGTCAGTTCTTTCATAATATTCCCTCTCCGCAGTCTCACAGGGAAATGTTCACATCTCCCTGAAAGGTATAATAGCATTGGGAATCGCCTGCGGCGCACAGGGCGTCGATTTGTGCCCCCATATCTTCAGTATAATGGGTTTTGTCGACACTGACCACTAAAATTTCAGGTTTGACAATTTTTTGAACATATTCTGAAAAATATCGAGTGCAGATTCCATGATGGGATAGCTTTTGCAGCCGCGGCCGGGCCTGCCGTCCACACAGAGCCGCTCGCATGGCCTCATCTGTACTGTCACCGGACAACAGCGCCAAATCGGTACTGCCCTTCCTCAACAGCCAAATGCTGCTGTCCTCATTGCAGGTTTGCTTGTATGCCGCCAGATTCCAGGCCATAGCCTCCTCCGTCAAGTTCGGATCGCACAATTTCTGTGCATAAGCCACAGAACGCTGCGTGCTGTTCCGGAGGGGATAGAGGCATTCTAAGACATACTCACCGAAGGTGAAGGTCCTGCCAGCACAATCTGCAGAACGGATAAGTTCCGTTTCACTGCGCTCTAAATACCGGAAGAAGTCATGGTATTCCCTGTAAAACTCCCGATCTCCATACACCGGATACACCCGATTGGCAAATCGCAGGTCTCCGCATGGTGCCACCGCCCGCCGCACCTGCACACGGTCTACTAGATGTACAAAGCCGCCGAAGTGATCCTGATGCAAATGAGTCAGGATCAACAGATCAATAACGGTGATATTCCTCTGTACGAGGAATTCCAATAGGGGTTTGCGGTCCTCATGGTATTTTCCACCGCCGTCAACTACTACTGTCCGCCGTCCCTGAGGAGTATCCAGCAGCAATACCGTGCAATCCGCGCGCCCTACATTCAAAATGTACAGTTCGCTCATAAAGTTAGAGTCACCTCATTCTCCGCCTGATAGTTCTCGTCTCCCCGGTAACGGACCTCCCAAATCTCATTATCTGCTTGGTTACGCAACATCATACGGACCTCCACACCCTGATATTCAATCTCGCAGATAGATGCCCGGACACCATCACTGCCATTCCGCTTCTACCCTCCGTCCCCTGTGTTTATGATTAAAGTTGTTTAATATGAACGTGAACATTTCTGTTTTTAGCATTTATTCACGTTCATATATTACATCATTCAGCCATTTTTGTAAATATGACGTTCCGGCAAATATGTCCCGAGATGATTGGTTAATATATGCATCAATCGCGAAACAAAACGCTTGAATGAGGATAACACAACATATCTGTTGGTGGCAGATTTTGACGAGACAAGCTGACAGGCAGACATCAGCGCATTCTGCAAGTGTTGTAACGAATATGGCCTCTGCGCTGTTCAGTTTTATTTTCGCAGATCATCTAATTTCTGCCGTACCTGCATCCCTTGACAAACGCTGTGACGGCTGTTATGATAGCTATGGAAAAAGAGCTCATATAATCTCGCTGTCATGGCGCGAGAGTTTCTACGAGACCGCCGGAAGGTCTCACTATGAGTGTCCGCTGATGGTAATTCTCCATCCGTCGGGCACTTTTTTCATGCTCAGATTACGGAAAGGATGAAAAAATATGAAACTTTTGAAGGGCGACATCGTCCACGCGCCTGCGCTCGGAGCACTCGAGACCATCCCGGACGGCGCGCTGCTGCTTGACGACGACGGCACGATCTGCGAGGTGCTGCACGAGCAGCCGCAGGATTTCGACGGCGAGGTATTCGACTGCACCGGAAAGCTCATCATGCAGTCATTCGCTGATATGCATCTGCACGCGCCGCAGTTCCCGAACGTCGGCACGGGCATGGATCTGCCGCTGCTCGACTGGCTGAAAGCCTACACCTTCCCGGTCGAAGCGAAATTCGCTGACCTCAGCTACGCGCGCCGCGTCTACCGCAGACTCGCGCGCGACCTCATCGCGAACGGCACCACACGCGTGTGCATGTTCTCCTCCCTGCATACGGACGCAACGCTCGTGCTGATGGAGGAGCTGGAACGTGCGGGCGTGACCGGCTTTGTCGGCAAGGTAAACATGGATCGCAACGGCGGCGAAAATCTTCAGGAGACCACCGAAGAGTCCATCCGCGAAACGCTGCGCTGGCTCGCAGAATGCAGCCGCTTCACCCGCATCAAGCCTATCCTGACACCGCGCTTCACCCCTGCCTGCACGGATGAGCTGATGGCCGCGCTCGGAAAGATCTCTGCGGAAAAGGGTCTGTATGTGCAGTCGCATCTTTCGGAAAACCTCGATGAGATCGCGTGGGTGCGTGAGCTGCACCCCGACTGCGCGCAGTACTGGGAGAGCTACGATAAATTCGGTCTGTGGAAGGACCGCACCATCATGGCGCACTGCGTCCACTCGGATGCACGCGAGCGCAGCGCCATCCGTCAGGCCGGTGTTGTCGTCGCGCACTGCCCGGACTCCAACATCAACCTGTGCAGCGGCATCGCGCCGGTGCGGCAGATGCTGAACGAAGGCCTCTGGGTCACGCTCGGCTCGGACATCGCCGCAGGCTCGTCGCTTTCCGGCAGTCAGATGGTCACGATGAGCATCCGCGCCTCCAAGATCCGCCGCTTTACCGACCCGGAAAAGCCGGCTTTTCTGACCGTCCCCGAGGCGTACTACCTCGGCACGACATCCGGCCACCGCTATTTCGGCGCCGGAAACGGCTTCGCCGCAGGCGACCGTCTGCACGCCGTTGTGGTCGACGACCGCGATTTTACGGAAACGCCGCGGGCGCTCAGCCTGTCCGAGCGCCTCGAGCGCGCGCTGTACACGATGACCGCCGCGAACGTCTGCGCGGTATGGTCGGAGGGCCGTCTGGTACTCGACCGCCGCACGGCCGCACCCGTCCGGAAAACCGCCGCCCGCTCGCGAAAACTCGGATGATTTCTGCGCCGTTTTATGGTATACTTTCAGCAGGATAGGACAATTCTTCTGACGGAGGGGATCATATGAAAAAACGGTTCAGCAAAGCCGCGCGGCAGACTATGCTCGCCGCGGTAACGCTCGCGCTGCTTCTCGCACCGTTCGTGTATTTCGGCGTGCAAAAGGCAAGAACCGCTGCCCTGGACAGCGCATTTCTCTGGACCATACACGCGCCGCACGATGTGGAAACCTATCTGTCTGAACACGGTCTCCGCCCGGACAGCATGCCGGTCTCCGGTACGCCGGACTGGTAATGGAACGGTTTTCGCCCGGCACGCTGTCAACTGGCGTGATGACCTCTTTCCGACACTTCGATTGCTTGCCCTCCGCACCGCTGCGCTGTACCTGCTGCTCCTGTTTGCACTTTACAGATTTTTCTTCCGCGAATAATCCCCCTCCCTTCCGGTTATACTTCTCCCGAAAAGGAGGCGGATCTCTGTGAACGCTTGTGTAAACGATGATGCCTGCATCGGCTGCGGCCTGTGCACCAATATTGCGCCTGCCGTGTTCGAGCTGAACGACGTCGGCAAGGCTTATGCGCTCGATACGGCGGAGGAAAACCGCAGCGCCGTGCAGGAGGCCATCGACGCCTGCCCCACCGCGGCGATCTCGTGGACGGACTGACAGCAGAAAAGCCGGAGAGTCTGGGATTCTGTTCCCTGCTCTCCGGCTTTTTCTCTTATTGCTCCTCAAGGCGGTCGAGAATATCGTCCGCGATGTCCTCGAGCTTTTCGTGCTGTTCGCTCCACTCGTCGTATGCCTCGGACGCCATGTCCTCCGGCTCGTCCTCGTCGAGGCGCGCGATGCGTTCGCGTATCTCCGCGAGATAATCCCGGAGCGCGGCGGCGTCCATCGCGTCGATGTCGGGCGCGGCGCCGAATTCAATGATCTGTGCCATGTCTGCTCTCCCCTTTTACGTTTGTTATGTTTTCATAATACCAAGCCGCACGCCGTTCGTCAATGGTTGCCTTTTTCCATGTTCTGTGCTATACTGATTGCACAGCATGCCGCCGCTTTCTTTTTTCGCGAAAGCGGCTTCGACCTTTCCAAAGGAGAACAGAGGATTGAAATTACTGCAACGAATTTGCCTGTTTGCTGCGATTCCGGTCATTCTCGCACTCTGCGTCTGCCGCACGCCGCTGCGCTTCGGCGCACAGGCTGACGCACTGTTCGGCACAGTCGCGGATACATACGAAGCCGGCGAGGAGACCGTCGAGGTCAGCCGGACCAGCCTTCCGCAGGGCAGCAGCGTCCTTCTGCTGCGCGGCTGGACGCTCGGAGGCGAGGACCGCTGCGTCATGGGCAGCTTTCAGACCGCACACCGTACCCTGCGCTCCCGCGCCATCTGGTCCACCGAAATCGCAGACGACACGCTCTCCGTGCGGTGGTTTGACGGGCAGATCTGGCACGACGAACCCATCCGCACCGGAAAATATCATTCCAACACCGCCTTTTTCCTCACCGGCCGCGATTTTTCCGCGCTGTGCTACACGCCGCAGGTCTGGGCGTTCCGTGAAAACGGCTCCCGCCAGCTTGCGGACAACTGGCTCGGCTGGATCGAAGCGGACCAGACGAAAAACGGCTGGCGGCTGACGTTCTGCACGCCGCGCATGAAGGGCAGCAGCACAGCGGATTTCACCTTTCTGACCGTCGCGGACAGCAGCGGCATCGACTGGACGCGCGACGGCATTCCGGCGCTCTGGAGCAACTACCGCAACGCCGGTGACGGCCGCTGGTGCTTCGACGGCTACTACACTCCCTCCCCCGAGACCTACATCCCGACCGGAAACCGCGTTTTCTTCCGCAATGCCGCCTCCTATATGATCAGGAGCTTTCTCTATCAGGCCGGCTCGACCCGCACGGCGCGCGACCTCAGCATCGCCATGCTCGATACCATGATCTCCGAGCAGAGTGATGACGGCTGCTGGCCGACGCTGTCGGGCAGTACATGGCTCGAAAGCGAATACGGCATCGGCGCCGGTTTCTTTGATACGCGCTTCAACACGGAATTTGCAGGTCTGCTGCTTCTTGCGGAGTACCGCTTCCCCTCGGATATCTATCGGGATTCGCTCCGCCGCTACTGCGGCTTTTTCAAGGATTTCGCGGAGAATTATCATTCTGAGACCGGTCTCGGCGGCTGGTTTATCCCGGATTACTGGCATGAGGGCATGTCCAGTGTCTCGCACACGAGCCTCAATCATCAGCTCGCGGAGATCCTGTTCCTGTACAGGGCTTCGGACGCGCTCGCGGACGACAGTCTTTCCGCGCTCGCCGACAGGATGCTGCTCGCGGTCGATGAGACCGGCGAGGACTGGGTCCTTCCGGACGGCAACCTGCATTATCAGGTCTCGCAGGACGGCGAATACGGAAACACAGACTACCCCTACCTCACCTATGACGACCTGTTCAAGCTCCAGAAATACCTCAGCGACCGATTTTCGCGCACCGATCCCGTGCTTGATCTGCTGATGCAGCACAAGCGCGCATGGATGGACGCGAACGGCATCACTGCCTACATGAAATAAGGAGAGACCCTATGTTTTGTATGAACTGCGGAAAGGCGCTGCCGGACGGCGCGAAATTCTGCATGTACTGCGGTACGCCGCTCGGTGCGGCAGCCGCGCCCGCACAGAGCGGCTGCTGTCTGCCCGGCAGAAAATACCTGTCCTGCGACACGCTCTATCCGGGCGGCGCGTATACTGAAACGCCTGCCTACCAGCACGACCGCGAGCGCATGCGGGCTTCCGAACTCGCCTCGGCCCCCTATTCCGGCTTCGATTTCACAAATTATGTTCGGCTGGAGAACGGTGCAATGGTCGGCTTCGTATTCGGCCACACCGCCGCCAACCGCGCTGCCGAGGACTACTACAACAACCTGTATCTTCTGACGCAGGATGGGCGCGCGGTCTTTCTGAACGCAGGCGGCCGCCGCTGCACCGGCCTGTTCGTGCAGGATAATGAGGTGCACTGGACGGAAAACGGGCAGACGCATAGCGTTCCCCTTCCGCTATAAAGCAAAAAAGAGACGAACGATACTCCGTGAGAGACCGGTATCGTTCGTCTTTTTCTTATCTCTTTGAGAGATCCGCGAGCAGCACCTTCATCTGTCCGCCGCAGACCATGCCCTCTTTTTCCGCCACATCGTTCGACATATCGATCGAGACGCTCCTGCTTTCGCCCGTGCCGATGAGGTAGTAAGCCTGCCGCAGGACGGCGCTCTCGCTGCATCCGCCGCCGATCGTACCCATGAATTTCGTCGAGCTGTCCACCGCCATAAATGCGCCGGATTTCACCGGCGTCGAGCCGCTCGTATCGTACACGAGCAGCAGCACCTTGTCGATTCTCTCGTCCGCGACATAGCGCAGCAGCGGCAGGTCGATGTCCTCGCTCGTCATGATGCTGCTGTGTGAGCGGCGGTTTGTGTCCGCGCGGCGGCAGGCGATCAGCTCCGCGACGATGGAAATCGCAATTTCCTTGACGCTCAGCGCGCCGATGTCCAGACCGATCGGCGTATGGATGGCGTCCAGCTGCGCCCGGTCGAAGCCCTCGCCCTCGAGCAGGTTCAGCAGACCGGCTGTGCGCCGCTTCGAGCCGATCATGCCGAGATATTTCGGCATCGTGCCGCTCAGGATTTTGCGCAGGCAGTCCGCATCATAGCGGTGCCCGCGCGTGATGACCGCGACGTAATCGCCCGCACCGATACCGATCCGGTCGATCGCGTTCTCGAACCGGTCGCAGTACACCGTGTGCGCTTCGGGAAAGCGCGGCCGGTTCGCGAAGGTCGGACGGTCGTCCGCTACGATGACCGAAAAGCCGAGGTCGGCAGCGTAGCGGCAGAGCGGCTGCGCGATATTGCCGCCGCCGAGCAGGATCAGCCGCTCATTCGGTCGGAAGCTGCGCACAAGCTCCGCGCCCTCCGCCTCGAAATGCAGCGCCGATGCAAGGCCGTGCTCTGCGCTTTCCCTTATGGTCTGAAATTGCTCTAAAAGGTTCATATTTCTCGCTCCCTGCGGCTTATTCGTTCGTCCTGCTGTATTCTCCGCTCCTGCCGCCGTCCTTGTGCAGCAGCAGCGTCTGGTCGATGCGCATGCCGCGGTCGACCGCCTTGCACATATCGTAGATCGTCAGCGCTGCGATGGAAGCCGCTGTCAGCGCCTCCATCTCGATGCCGGTCTTGTGCGAGCAGCGCAGCGTACTGATGATGCGAACCTGCGTGTCCGAGACGGCTTCAATGTCGATCTTCACGCTCTCGATGGGGATGGGATGGCACATCGGGATAAGCTCGCTCGTCTTTTTCGCGGCCATGATGCCCGCAATGCGCGCGCACGCGAAAACATCGCCCTTCGGCGCGCGGTCCTCGCAGATCATGCACAGCGTCTCCGGCTTCATCGTAATGACCGACTGTGCGCAGGCCGTGCGCCGCGTCACCGCCTTCTCTCCTACGTCCACCATGCGCGCCGCACCCGTTTCGTCCAGATGAGTCAGTTCCATGCTTTCGCCTCCGTTGCTTTTGCTTGATGATACCATTATAGCATATCGGCGGCAAAAAGAAAAATCCGGCCTTCTCGAAAGAAAGCCGGGTTTTTTCATGTTACAGCCGAAAAACTTCTTATTTCGTCAGACTTTTTACGGTCTGTCTTATGCTTTTGCGCTTTCGCTGTCCTTTTCGCTCTTTGCATAGGCCTTGAACGAGTGGATAACGATCGTCAGACCGAGCACGATCAGCAGGACTGCGAGGATGAGCTGGAGACCATTTGCGATGAATACCGCGCCCCAGGTGGTCTCGCCTGCCGGGATCGTCGTCGAGGCTGCCGCAGAGATCGCCTTTACCATCGCAAGCAGGCGCTGCACCAGAGCGGTGAAGGTGACGCACAGCATGATGATCAGCGGCGGGAATATCATCTTGTTGCTGCGGCCGGTGACTCTGAGGAATACGCACAGCGTGATGAGCACCAGAGCGCTCAGCAGCTGGTTTGCCGAACCGAACAGCGGCCAAATGTTGGCATAGCCGACCTTGGTCAGCACATAGCCGAACGCAAGGGTAAGGATGGTCGAGAAATAGACGTTGCAGAACAGCTTTCTCCAGCCCTCTGCGTGCTCCATGTCATCGACCGAGAACAGCTCCTGAAAACTCATACGGCCGATGCGGGCAACTGCGTCCAGACTGGTCAGCGCCAGAGCGGAAACGCACATGGTCATGAATACGGTCGCGACATAGACCGGAACGCCGAACATTTCGAAGAAGCCCGCAACGCCGCTGCTGAATACCTGGAACGGCGTGCCAGCCGCCGGAGTGCCGTCTGCTGCGGCAGCCGCACCGGCAACGCACAGCGCGAGAACTGCCAGCAGGCTTTCCAGCACCATGGCGCCGTAGCCGACCTTCGGCATATCCTTTTCATTCTCGATGGTCTTGGAGGACGTACCGGAGGAAACCAGACTGTGGAAGCCGGAAACCGCGCCGCACGCAACCGTGACGAACAGGATCGGGAACATCGTGCCGAGCTTTTCGTTGGTGAAGCCGGTGAATACCGGCAGGTTCATGGTCGGATGCGCAACGACCAGACCGACGACCGCACCGGCGATCATGCAGATGAACATGAAGGTCGTCATGTAGTCGCGCGGCTGCTTGAGCAGCCACATCGGGAGGACTGCTGCGAAGAAGATGTAGATAAAGGTGATGTAGCTCCATGCCGCCTTGCCGAAGATCAGCGGGCAGTTTGCGCCGATGACAAAGGACAGGATGATGAATACGATACTGAGAACGGCTTCCTTCCAGCCCTTGAAGTCAAACTTCTTCTGGATGAGGCCGAATACAACGGCGAACACCATAAACATGATCGAGACCATGCCGGCAGCGCCGTTGGTCTGAGCCGCCGGAGACAGCTCCATGACGCCTGCGTCGCTGGCCGTGAAGGCGTTGAACGTACCGGCTACCATATCAGCGAACGCCGCGATGACGATGCAGCAGAAGATCCACGAGAATACGAGGAACAGCTTGCGGCCGGTCCTGCCGATATACTTCTCGATCAGCATGCCCATCGACTTGCCCTTGTTCTTGACCGAGGCGTACAGCGCACCAAAGTCCGCGACCGCGCCGAAGAATACACCGCCGATCAGCACCCAGAGCAGCACCGGCAGCCAGCCGAAGGCTGCGGCCTGAATTGCGCCGGTTACAGGGCCGGCGCCTGCGATAGACGAAAACTGATGGCTGAATACCGTCCAGCCGTTGGTCGGAACGAAGTCCTTTCCGTCGTTCAACTCGACAGCCGGGGTCTTAGTCTTGGGATCGATGCCCCATTTGTTCGCGAGCCAGCGTCCGTAGAATACATAGGCGCAGGCGAGAACAACAGCCGCGATCAGCACGATTGTAAGTGTGTTCATGGTTTTTCTTCTCTTTTCCGTTTGGATTTGCGGCTTTCCTGTCAATGAGCGTGCACGGCAGATACAAAAAAAGCCCTCGTCTTTGTCTGCTCTCCCCTTCGGGAGAACCTGCAAAGACGAAGGCATTTCCGACTCAGTCGGCTGCGCTTCCGCGTTACCACTCTGCTTGCCGGAAAAAATCCGGCCGCTCATCCGCCGCCCGGTGCCGCTGCGCCGGAAAGCGTGACCCTGTAACGGAGGCTTCCGTCTCGAACTACTTCTGCCTTTCGTTCGAGCTGCTCGCAGGGGATAATTTCTCCGCGCCTTGCTGCCGTCTTGCACGACCGGCGGCTTTCTGAAAGCGGTGATGCGGGAAACCGTGTCCTGTTCAAAGCATTTATCCTTTTGACGAATTCATCATAGAACTTCGCGCGGCGTTTGTCAATCACTTTCGGACCTTTTTGTCTATTTTCGGCAGGCCGTATAAATTCAAGCCAAATTCTCACATTCTTTTTTGTGTATTTTTCGCACAAATTTCAGCAACTCTGCACAAGAAAAGGGACTCCCGTTTATGGAGAGTCCCCAAATTTTTCTGGTTTACTTGCTGTCTTTCGGCTCGGTCATGACTTCCTTGAACGAGGAGGCAAGGCCCGCAAGGCTCTGGATCTCGCTCGGAATGATGATCTTGGTCGCCTTGCCGTCGGCTGCCTTGCCGAACGCCTCGAGCGACTTGAGGCGAATGACCTGCTCGGACGGCGCCGCATCGTTCAGCAGCGCGATAGAATCCGCAAGCGCCTTCTGCACGGCGAGCAGCGCCTCTGCTTCGCCCTGCGCTTCCTTGATCTTGGAAAGCCGGGTCGCCTCAGCCGCCAGAACGGCCGCTTCCTTTTCGCCCTCTGCGACCAGAATGGCGGACTGCTTTTTGCCTTCCGCGACCAGAATAGCCTCGCGGCGCTCGCGCTCCGCCTTCATCTGCTTTTCCATCGACTCCTGAATAGCAGCCGGCGGAATGATGTTCTTCAGCTCGACGCGGTTGACCTTGATGCCCCAGGCATCGGTCGCCTCGTCCAGGATCGCGCGCATCTTGGTGTTGATGATGTCGCGGCTGGTGAGTGTCTGGTCAAGCTCGAGGTCGCCGATGATGTTTCGCAGCGTGGTCGCGGTCAGATTTTCGATCGCCGCCATCGGGCTTTCAATGCCGTAGGTGAACATTTTCGGGTCGGTGATCTGGAAATAAACGACCGTGTCGATCTGCATGGTTACGTTGTCCTTGGTGATGACCGGCTGCGGCGGAAAGTCAACGACCTGCTCCTTGAGCGTTACCTTGCGCGCGATGCGCTCGAACAGCGGCACCTTGAAATGCAGGCCGGTGTTCCAGGTATCGCGGTAGGTGCCCAGACGTTCGATGACGTAGGCGCGCGCCTGCGGGACGATAACGATATTGCTCGCGATGAACGCGATGAGCAGGATCAGCAGAACGATCCAGATCAGGGGTCCGATGAAAAACAAGGGCATACTTTACTCCTTTTCTCCGTTGGTTTCGATTTTCTGAACGATTGCCTTGACGCCGCGAATTTCGAGGATCGTCACTCTGGCTCCGGCAGGAACGGGAGTGCCGTCCTTCGTGCGCGCGGTCCATTCCTTGCCGAGCACGCGCACCGCGCCGGTCTCCGCCAGATTGTCGATCGGCTCAGTGACCACGGCGCTCTGACCGATGATGCGGTCGGCATTTGTCGCCTGTCTGCCCGCCTTGAGGAAGCGGCTGAACAGCGGACGCACGAGCAGCAGCATGACTGCGGACAGCAGGACAAAAATCACGAGCTGCATCCATATAGATGCGCCGAAGGTTGCCGCGACGAGCGCCGCCGCGCCGCCGGCCGCGAACCAGATGCCGCACAGACCAAGCGTCGCCGCCTCCGCCGCGATGCTGATAATGATGACAGCCAGCCAGAAATACAGGCTGTCTATGCCAAACAACATGCTCTATCCTCCCTTCCTTTTCCATCAGTATAGCATAACCCGAGAGAAAAGTATAGTTACAGCACGGATTTTTTCGGCAGCCTGAACAATTTTTACGCAAAGAAAAAGAGCGCTGCATCAAACAGCGCTCCAGAACTGGTGGACATTAACGGGTTCGAACCGCTGACCTTCCGCACGTCAAGCGGATGCTCTTCCAGCTGAGCTAAATGTCCAGGTTGGTGGACATTAACGGGTTCGAACCGCTGACCTTCCGCACGTCAAGCGGATGCTCTTCCAGCTGAGCTAAATGTCCAAATACAGGGGGCAGCGGACTGCCGTCCCCTGTGACCAGTTTTCAGTTGTGACCTTACTTCTTGCTGCGACCCAGATACTCACCGGTACGGGTGTCGATCTGAATGCGCTCACCCTGCTCGATAAAGATCGGAACCTTGACGACAGCACCGGTCTCTACGGTAGCCGGCTTGAGTACGTTGGTAGCGGTATTGCCCTTAACGCCCGGCTCGGTCTCAGTGATCTCGAGCTCAACGAACAGCGGCGGCTCAACAGCGAATACGCTGCCCTTGTAGGAAAGAACCTTAACGTTCTCGTTCTCCTTCACGAAACGGAAGTCGTCGCCCAGAGTGTCCTTGCTGATCGGGATCTGCTCGTAGGTCTCGTTGTCCATGAAGTAGTACAGGTCGCCCTCATTGTACAGATACTGCATCTCGCGGCGCTCTACAAAAGCTTCCTCGAACTTTGCAGTCGGGTTAAAGGAGGTCTCAGTAACCGCACCGGTTACGACGTTCTTCATCTTGACACGAACAAAAGCAGCGCCCTTGCCCGGCTTTACATGCTGGAACTCAATAACCTGCTGTACCTGACCGTCCATTTCAAAAGTTACGCCGTTACGAAATTCACCTGCGGTCATAATCGGTATCCTCCAAAATCATAATTCCAAATTTCCGTTCAGAGTTCGCCCCCGAACAGTGCTTATTTAGAATACCACACTTCCCCCGCTTTGGCAAGAGGAAATCTGAAATTTTCCCGATTTTTTTCCGAGTGTGACAAAAACTGCGTTTTCAGCCGGAGCGGCGCACACGGAAAAGGCGGCGCCGCCCCTTCTCACGGGACAGCGCCGCGCGTGACTCAGCAGCCGCAGCCGCCGCAGCAGTTATTGTTGTCGCCGCAGCAGCCGTTCTGACCGCCGCATACCCAGATCAGGATGATGATAAGGATGATCCACCAAAGCCAGTTATCGCCCCAGAGAGAATTCGAGTTGCACATGTGTATTTCCTCCTGTCAGAATGATCAGCGCGCGGCTCCTGCGCCGCACCGCTTACACTTCATTCTATGGAGGAGGCTCCGCTTTGGTTACTGACTGTCGCGAAGCTGACGTTTCGCCGGCAATCGCATTACTCAACGATTTCGCCCTTGAGGCCATCCTTATATAAGGTAGTGAGACGCACGCGGCGCGGCTGGTTTTTGTGCACCTGCTCCCCTTCTATATATATCGGAAAGCCATAGCGTCCGTGCGCGGCCCACACACCGCCCGCCGGGTGCTCCGGAAGCACCTCAAGTTCCCGTCCGATAAAGCCGCGGCGGCAGTTCTCGCTGAGCACAACCGCGACGCGCTTCGCCCGTTCGGCGCGCTCTGTTTTGACCGTTTTATCGAGCTGCCCCGGCATATCCGCCGCCTTCGTCCCCTCGCGCGGCGAGTACGGGAAAACGTGCACCGACGCGAACGCGCATTTCTCCAGAAAGCGCAGCGTGGTTTCAAATTCCTCCTCAGTCTCGCCCGGGAAGCCGACGATGAGGTCGGTCGTGATCGAGCAGTCAGGGAAGGCCCGCCGCAGGCGCTCACAGCACGCATGGAACTCAGCCGACGTATATCTGCGCCCCATGCGCTCCAGCACGCTGTCGCAGCCGCTCTGCATGGACAGATGGAAATGCAGGGCGAGGTTGTCAAAGCCGCGCAGCCGCTCGCAGAACGCTTCATCTATGATGCGCGGATCGAGCGAGCCGAGACGAAACCGGATGTCCGGCAGCGCCCCGAGCAGCTGCTCGAGCAGATCGGTGAGCGTCAGACGCGGCGCAAGGTCGCGGCCGTAGGAGGCGATCTCGATGCCCGTCAGCACGATCTCGTGCACGCCTGCCGCGCCGAGGCGTCGTGCCTCGGCAAGCGCCTGCTCCGGCGGCAGCGAGCGTACCCGGCCGCGCGCGTATGGAATGATGCAGTAGGTGCAGAAGTTGTTGCAGCCATCCTCTATTTTAAGGAGGGCGCGTGTGCGTCCCTGCGGAATGCCGGCCGGCAGAGACTCATAGCCGCCGCTTCCCTGCGGCAGAGCCGCTTCTCTGCCCTGCACCGCCGCTTCACAGCGCTCAATGATCTGTGCGCGGTCCTGCGTACCGCAGACGATATCGACCTCGCCGGTCGCCTGTACGCGCTCCGGGTCGATCTGCGCAAAGCAGCCGCACGCCGCGATGACCGCGCGGGGGTTGTCCCGGCGGAGTCTGTGGAACGCGCGGATATTTTTATGGTCGGAGACCGATGTGACCGTGCAGGTGTTGATGATGACCGCATCCGCGCCGCTGTCTACGATCTCGTGTCCGCGCTCGGCGGCAAGCTGCGAGAGCGCCTGCGTCTCGAACAGATTGACCTTGCAGCCGAGCGTAAAGAAAGCAAATTTCATGCCGTACTCCTCTTCATAAGCCTGTCGAAAAACTGCGTTTTTCCGACAGACTTCTCTTCATTCTTGCTTCTGTTTATTGTAGCACAAACACGGGAAAGAGTGAAGAGCGCGGCGGTGCTCGGAACGGCGTTTCGGGTAATTGTTACATTTTTGTGAACAGGCGCATCTGTAACCCTTCCGCTGTGCATTTTTCCTGTATTACGTTTCGTATACCCTCCGGCGCATCACGCAAAACCGGTCGAAAACGTTTGCTTTTGCGGTTTTAAGGAACTTTTATGACATTTTGAAAAAGAACATTTGACAAAGCTATATCAGCGTGTTATACTGTAACCGTAATGTAACTTTGAAATGTAACCATTTTGTAACTATGTGCAGACTATAAGGAGTGCAGAAAATGCCTACCACCAGCAAGAAGAATGACCTTCTGGAATACAAGGGACATCCTCTGATGCGTAAGGACAACATCATCTACTACGGTTCGATGAGTGACTCCCATATCATCATGATGCAGATCCTTGACTCCGCTGACATGAAGGATCTTCCGGTTGCAAAGCGTGTTTCCGTACAGCTTCAGCAGACCGGCGCGAACGTCCGCAACAAGGACCGTATCGTAAAGAAAACCGAGAAGAACAGCCTGTGGAGCGCGATGGACATCGCCTCGATCTGGCTCGACCGCGCACTGGGCAGCAGATAAGCGGCTCAACGGCGCACAACTTTCCGACTAAAAACGGAGGCTTATTATGAAATCCACCAAAACACTGTTTCGACTGCTCGTTTCCGGTGCACTGACCGCATCCATGCTGCTCCCCAGCTCGCTGGCTGTGTATCAGGCCAAGGTCAAGGCAGATTCGCTTTACCTGCGTTCTGCACCCGGCGGCAGCGTCATTGCGACGCTCTCTCAGGGCACGACCGTAGCGGTAACGAACAACAGCAGCGAATGGTACAAGGTGATCGTTGACGGCAAGGAAGGCTACGTAAGCGGCTCTTACCTGACCGGCACGACCGCGACCGACTTCTCCGTCGGCTCCGGCAAGATCACCTGCTCTTCTACCGTCAACCTCAGAAGCGAAGCGAACACCTCGTCCAGCATTCTCACGTCCCTGTCGAACGGCACTGCCGTCACCATCACGGGTGTCAGCGGCGGCTGGTACAAGGTTTCGGTTAACGGCAAGACCGGCTACGTTCACCCGGACTATGTTCAGGTAAGCAGCTCTTCCGCTTCCGCCGGCACCACGGCGTCCGCTCCGGCGGCCACCGCAGGCAAGGTATCCTGCTCCTCGACCGTCAATCTCCGCGCCGAGGCGAACACCTCGTCCGGTATTCTGGCATCCCTCGCAAACGGCACCGCCGTTACGCTGGGCGCCAAGGAGAACGGCTGGTACAAGGTTTCGGTTAACGGCAAGTCCGGCTACATCAAGGCCGACTACATAACCACTTCGGTATCCTCGTCCGCCAACATGGCATCCTACTCCGGTCTGAGCGCAAAGCGCACCGCAGTTCTGGATTACGCCGCGAAGTTCCTCGGCGTTCCGTATGTCTACGGCGGCAGCACCCCGTCCGGTTTTGACTGCTCCGGCTTTACGTCCTACGTCTACAAGAACACGGTCTGCTCGATCGAGCGCGTGGCGCAGGCGCAGTTCGACACCACGACCCGCGTCTCCCGTGACGAGCTTCTGCCGGGCGATCTGGTATTCTTCGGCAGCAGTGCTTACTCGATCAGCCATGTCGGCATCTATGTCGGCGACGGCCAGTTCATCCACGCACCGCACACCGGCGACGTCGTCAAGTATGACTCGCTCAGCGGCTCCTACGCTACCCGTTTCCAGGGCGGCGGCCGCGTGATCTTCGACTGATGGAACAATCTGCACCGACCTCCTTCGAGGCCGGTGCTTTTTTCATGCATAGATCTCTATCTCGCCGTCGCTCCATGCAAGGCGCTGCGGCGCGACATTCAGCTCTTCGAGCTTGCGGTTCAGCGCATTCGCCATGGCGTCCGTCACAAGCTCCGCCGCCGTCTGCGGCAGGTCAGCATCGTTCAGCTGCGCGCTCAGGCAGGTAAACTGCAGCCTGCCCTGCTCCGCCCGGACGCCCCATTTACCGGCAAGCGAGCACCGCTCGGGCAGCAGCTGCGCCGCGGCGCGGAAATGGCCGGTGAGCAGACCGCTCTCCTCCAGCTCCGCCCTGTCGACACTCATGGACATCGACGCGGTTTCGTCCGCCCCGATGCTTACCGCAAGGCCGCGCGGCGTAAACGGCAGGTATTGCAGCAGGAAATTCGCCAGATCACTCTCGCTCATCGTCATCACAAGCGAGAGCTGCGGCTCCTGCTGCTCCTCGGGCACGGTCTCGACCGGTTCGGTGCCGTCCGGCGGCGCTTCGCTCTCCGACCGCCCGACCAGCATCCTGCCGAGCATCAGCAGGCACAGCAGCAGGCAGACGCCGAGAATGATGGTATACCGCGCGCTTTTCTCCTCTCCCATGTTCCTTCCTCCCTCCGGCTGACAGTCCAGTATATGCCGTCTATAAGAAATCTATACATAAAAAGACCATCCGGGCCGTTTTTTTCGGTTCCGGATGGTCTTTCCTGTGTTATATGCTTATTCGCCGCGCCACTCCGCGAAGATATCCTCCGCCTCCTCCGCGCTTGCGGTTTTCAACAGCCTCTGCGCCAGCTCGCGGCACTCCGCATACGAATGCGCCGCAAGGTCTGCCTTGGCCGCCGGCATCGCGGACGCCGACATGGACAGATTGGTCACGCCCAGACCGCACAGCACGCTCGCCATGCCCGGCGTGCCAGCCATCTCGCCGCACACGCCGCACTCGATGCCGTTTTCGTTCGCCGCCTTCGCGGTCATGGCGATCAGCCGCAGCACGCCCGGATGGAGCGGACGGTAGAGGTACGAGATCTTCTCGTTGATGCGGTCGACCGCGCACGAATACTGAATGAGGTCGTTCGTGCCGATGGAGAAAAAGTCCGCCTCCTGCGCGAGCACATCCGCGCAGACCGCCGCGACCGGGATTTCGACCATGATGCCGACCTTGACGTTCGGGTTATAGTCTACGCCCTCTGCGTCGAGCAGATCCCTCGCCTCGCGGAGCACCTGCTTCGCGTTGCGCAGCTCGTCGACCGACGAGATCATCGGGAACATGATGCGCAGGTCGCCGTACCGGGCGGCGCGCAGCAGCGCGCGCAGCTGTACGAGGAACAGGTCGGTGCGGTCGAGGCAGATACGGATGGCGCGGTAGCCGAGGAACGGATTCTGCTCCTTTTCCAGATCGAGCGCCGGAACCTCCTTGTCGCCGCCGATGTCGAGCGTGCGGATGATGACCGGACGGCCGTCCATGGTCTCGACCGCCTTTTTATACGCCTGGAACTGCTCCTCCTCGCTCGGCAGATCGGGACGGTCCATGAACAGGAATTCCGAGCGGAACAGGCCGACACCCTCGCCGCCCAGCTCCATGACGCGCACCGCGTCGCCCGGCGTGCCGATGTTGCCCTCGATGATGATGCGGCGGCCGTCGCTCGTCTCGCCCGGACGGTCCCGGAACGCCGCGAGCATTGCGCGGCGCTCATCATCCTTCGCCTTCTTTTCCGCGAACTTCACGAGCGTCTCCTCGTCCGGCTGTGCGATCAGCTCGCCGGCTGCGCCGTCGATCAGCAGCTCCATGCCGTCCTCGATCGGGTCGAGCTTTTCGCCCGCACCGACGACCGCCGGAATGCCCATCGAACGCGCCATGATGGCCGAATGGCTCGTGCGGCCGCCGATCTTCGTGATAAAGCCGACGACCGGCTTGCCGCCCATCTTCGCGGTATCCGACGGCGTGAGATCGTTCGCGACGACGATGCACGGCTCGGTGATCGTGTCGAGCGGATTTTCCGCGATGCCCTTGAGGTTTTTGAGCACGCGCATCGAAATATCGCCGATGTCGGCGGCGCGCGCCTGCATATACTCGTCATCCATCGCGCGGAACATCGCCTGAAAATTCTCGCAGTTGACCATGCACGCAAACTCCGCGCACACGCTCTCGTCTGCGATCTCATTCGTCATGCCCTCGACGAAATCCGGGTCCTCGAGCATCATCAGATGCGCGTCAAAGATCTCCGCCTCCTTCGGGCCGATATTCTTCTCGGTCTCGTCCCGCAGCGCCGCGATCTGCGCCTTGGCGTTTTCGACCGCCTCCAGTGCGCGCTGCTGCTCCGCTTCGATGTCCGTGACCGTATTTCTTACCACAGTCAGGTCGACGTCCCGGATCACGAGCGCCTTTGCGCGCGCGAGACCCTCGGAAACGCCGATCGCCTTGATTTTCAACATATCTTTCCTTCCTCCACTCTCATGCGTCTTGTCTTTCCTGTAATTCCTTACAATTTTACCACTCTAATTGTACGTTATATTGTCGTTTTCGTCAAGTGCATCTGAGCATTCTCAAAAAAATGTTGCATCCTTCGATATTTTCTGTGCCATATCGCGGATTTTCTGCTATACTAAAGACATATGTTATCCCTGTAAGGAGGACTATCCCAATGGCAAATCGCTGCACACGAATTCCCGAAATCATGATGCCCCGCGAGGGCACCGACCTGTCCAAATGGGCGGTCATCGCCTGTGACCAGTACACCTCTCAGCCCGAATACTGGGCGGAGACCGACCGCATCGTCGGCGACGCACCGTCTACGCTGCGTCTGACCCTGCCTGAGGTCTATCTCGAGGACGCAGACGTCGCGTCCCATATCGAGCGCATCCACAAGACCATGCAGCAGTACGTGCAGGACGGCACGCTGCGCACCCTGCCTGCCGGCGCAGTACTGACCGAACGCTGGTCCGGCGGCTCGGCGCCGCGCCGCGGCATCGTGCTCGCGGTCGACCTGGAGGCCTACGAGTACACCCCCGGCTCGGCATCTCTTATCCGCCCGACCGAAAAGACGGTCGTTGAGCGCATCCCGCCCCGTCTGAAGGTGCGCGAGGGCGCCTGCCTCGAGCTGCCGCACATCATGATCCTCATCGACGACCCCGACCGCAGGATCATCGAGCCGCTGTTCGAAAAGACCGGCTCCTTTTCCAAGCTGTATGATACCGATCTCATGCAGAACGGCGGCCATATCACCGGCTGGTTCATTCCGCAGGGCAAGGACACCGACGCGATCGAGAGCGGTCTGGAGGCGCTGTGCGACCGCGAGACCTTCAACGCGAAGTACGGCTGCACGGACGCGCAGGCGCTCCTCCCCTACGCAGTCGGTGACGGCAACCACTCCATGGCTACCGCCAAGGCATACTGGGAGGAGGTCAAGAAGGGGCTGACCCCCGAGGAGCAGGAAAACCATCCGGCTCGCTTCGCGCTCGCGGAGATCGTCAACATCCACGACGAGAGCATCATCATCGAGCCGATCCACCGCGCACTGTTCGGCGTAGACGGCGAGGAGCTGCTGAAGTCTCTCACCGCGTTCTATGAGGCACAGGGCTGCAAAGCATATGTTGCGGACAACGCGCCGGAGACCGAGGGCGCACACTTCTATCCGTTCGTCTCCGCAGAGAAGAACGGCGTATTCGTTGTCGAGGACCCGAAGTGGGCCATCCCGGTCGCGACCATCCAGACCGGCCTGGACGCCTTCCTCGCCGAGCACAAGGACGTCAAGATCGACTTTATTCACGGCGCGGACGTTGTCGTCTCGCTCGCCGAGAAGAAGGGCAACTTCGGCTTCATCCTGCCGGACATCGCCAAGAACGACCTGTTCCGCGGCGTTGTATTCGACGGCGTGCTGCCGCGCAAGACCTTCTCCATGGGCGAAGCGCACGAGAAGCGCTACTACCTCGAAGCAAAGGCTATCGTAAAGTAAAAATCAATCCATTTCTGAGGGCGCAGCCGGTTCGGCTGCGCCCTCTGTTTTCCAGTCGAGCACCGCTCTCCCCTGCTCCGCGCGGCACAGCACGAAGGCCGGCGCGAGGGCGAACGGCTCGTGCGGCGAAAACGGACAGGACAGACAGACCCCATTCTCCGTCCGCTCCGCGCTGACTGCGCCCGCCTCGATGAGCGCGTCAAGCACTGCGTCCCCGGTGCGCGGCGGCTCGGTGCGCGGCGCACGTTTCTCCGGCTCGACACGCGGCGCCTGCTCCTGCCGCTCGGCCAGATACACGCGCAGCGGTTCTTTCCCTGTCCATCCGGCCTGCCGCAGTGTTTCGGCCGACAGACGCCTTGCAAGGCGCAGCCTGCCGCCCTGCGGCTCGGGCAGACCGACATAGAGCGGCGCGGCTCCCTCTGTTTCCGCATAAACGCGCAGGATGCACGCAGAGCAGAGCTCGCAGTCGAGCACGGCGCGCACGCCGCCGGGCTCCTGCCGCCAGTCGAGCGAGCCTGCCCTCCGCCCTTCAAAATACACCGCCGTCCGCATGCACATCCCCCCATAAGAAAAACGAGACCGTCGTATTACAAGGTACGCGGTCTCGTTTTCTGTTAGAACCTCAGCCCTGTACGCTGCCCAGACCGAAGCTGACCGCCAGTGCTTCATCCACATGGCGCATCGCCCGCTCGTCGAGCGTACCCATTTTTTCGCGCAGACGGCGCTTATCGAGCGTCCGGATCTGCTCGGTCAGAATGATCGAGTCCCTGGTCAGTCCGTAGTTCGGTGCGCCGAGCGAAATATGCGTCGGCATTTTCGCCTTGTTCACCTGCGATGTAATGGCAGCGGCTATGACGGTAGGGCTGTACCGGTTGCCGACGTTGTTCTGCACGATCAGCACCGGACGCACTCCGCCCTGCTCGCTCCCGACCACCGGACTGAGGTCTGCATAGTAAATATCGCCGCGTTTAATGCTGCTGTCCATATTCAGTCACTCTCCGCTCATAGATTCGCGTCC
This sequence comes from Agathobaculum hominis, assembly GCF_014288055.1. Lineage (NCBI taxonomy): Bacteria > Bacillati > Bacillota > Clostridia > Eubacteriales > Butyricicoccaceae > Agathobaculum > Agathobaculum hominis. The sequence goes on along the minus strand of NZ_JACOPK010000010.1, from coordinate 40,271 downwards.
CTTTCGGGTGCAAACCTATTGTCCCCATGCTGTGCGAAAATTATAGCCGGGAACAGAAAAAAGCGAGGATGCAATTTTGCAGATTTGCTTCCCCGCTTCATTCTATGCGATTTTAACCGATGCAGTACCTCGGCACGCGGCGGCTGACCGCGCACAGCACCTCATACGAGATCGTACCGGCGGCCTCGGCGGCATCCTCCGCCGTCCACGCGCCCGGGCCGAACACCGTGACCTCGTCGCCGCGGTGCACCTGCGCGCCCTCCGGGATGCGCACCATGCACATATCCATGCAGATGCGGCCCATGACAGGCGCGAGCCTGCCGTCCAGAACAACGTGCGCCTTTCCCGAGCCCGTGCGCAGAAAGCCGTCTGCATAGCCGACCGAAACGACCGCCATATGCGTCGGCTCGCCGGTCTCAAATGTGCGGCCGTAGCTGATGGTCGTGTGCGCCGGAATGTCGCGCACCTGCACCACGCGCGCCTTGACCGTCATGGCGGGCTTCAGGTCGAGCACCGGCGGCACCGAGGCATCCGGACGGTAGCCGTACAGGATGATGCCGGCGCGGGTCATCGTGCAGTGCATCTTCCTGTAGCTCTGGATCGCGCCGCTGTTCGCGCAGTGGCGCAGCGGCAGGTCAAGGCCGTTCTCCGCCAGACCCTCGCATACGCCGCGGAAGCGGTCATACTGCATCTCGGTGTATTTCTCGCCCGACGGCACATCCGCCACCGCGAAGTGCGTAAAGATGCCCTCGCTCCTGAGGCCCGGCTTTTTCGCGCACTCGAGAATGCGGCGAACGGTCTCCTCGCGCTCCCACGACGGGAAGCCGATACGGGTCATGCCGGTGTCGAGCTTGTAGTGCACGGTGATGTCGCGGCCCGTGCGGACGGCCGCCGCCGACAGCAGCTCGGCGGTCTCCTCGTCGTAGACCGGCGCGGTGATGCCGTATTCCGCAACAGTGTCCATATCCGCGGCGTCGATGTAGCCGAGGATAATGATCGGCTTTTCGATGCCGTTTTCGCGCAGTTCAACTGCCTCCGGCACGGTCGCGACCGCGAAATACGGCGCGCCCATGCTTTGCAGGCGGTTTGCGACCGGCACAGCGCCGTGGCCGTAGCAGTCCGCCTTGACCACGCACAGCACGGGCGCTTTCGCGGCCTCGCAGATGACGCGGTAGTTATGTTCGATGGCACCGAGGTCGATCTCCGCCCAGGTGCGATGCTTGTTTGGCTGCATTTTTCTTCATCCCCTGATTTTCGGCGTTATCCGCCGTTTTCCTGATACGATGTAAACCGGATGCTCAGCTCGCGCGTTCCGTCCGCGAAAAGCTCGGCATAGACCGGCTGCATGTTGTCCTCGCGCAGCCAGACCAGTTTTTCGATGGTTTCGTCTCCGCTCTCGCTTCGGTAGTGCAGCACGGTGAGTGCCGTGCCGTCCGCGCTCTCGCGCCAGCTTTCGTCCGCCGGCGTATCTCTCAGCGCGCACACAACGCCGAACACAGCATCCGCCGGCGTCATGCCCGGCCGGACCGGCCGCGCGTCGTCGAGCACCAGATCGTCATACTGCAGGGCGAGCGTCGCTTCGCTGTCCCCTGCGATGCGGCCCGATACCCCGGAAACCGACTCGGGTGCGGTGATCGTGAAAACATCGACATCCTCTTTATTATAGGCGTAATCCAGCTCAAACGCCATAGTAAAATCATCTGTTTCGGATAAAATTTTTACATGCGCCGAAAATCCGCTGATATTCTCATAGTGCGCACGCACATCCTTGCCGCTGTTTTCGTCTGTTCCGCAGCCGCACAGCAGCGCGGTGAGCAGCAGCAAAGGCAGCCATCGTTTCAGTTCACCACTCCCTTGTGTTATATCGGCGCGTGACTCCGGGCAGGCACGCGAGCAGGTCGGTCGGCGTCATGCCGTACTCGCCGTACCGGTTCGCGGCGCTGTCGCCTGCCGCGCCGTGCAGCCATGCCGCGGCGCAGGCCGCGTCCTCCGGCGCGAGTCCCTGCCCGATGAGCGAGACCAGCATGCCGGCGAGCGTATCGCCGCTGCCGCCCTTCGCCATGCCGGGGTTGCCCGTATGATTGCGGAACAGCCGTCCGTCCGGCGCGGCGATCAGCGTGCGGTGCGCCTTGTAGAGCACCGTGCAGCGGTTTTCCTGCGCAAAGGCGCACAGCTCCTCCGGCTGCATCTGCTTTTTCCCCGACAGACGGGCAAATTCGCCTGCGTGCGGCGTCATGACGAGCGGCCTGGCCGTCCGGCGCAGTATATCCTTATGCTGCGCGAGCGCAAATATGCCGTCTGCGTCCAGCACGATCGGGCACGCGGCCTCGCGCAGCAGCGTGCACACGACCTCAGTCACCTCGTCCGAGCGGCCGAGTCCGCAGCCGATGAGCAGCGCGTCCGCGTGCTCCGCCAGCTCGAGCAGCCGCGGGAGCGCCCGGACGGAGAACGGGCCGTCCTCCGTGCACGGGAGCGGCCGCACGACCGGCTCGCTGAGCTTGACCGCGAGCACGGGCCACGCCCGCTCGGGGACGGCGAGCGTCACCACGCCGCTGCCCATGCGCACCGCGCCCTGCGCCGCGAAGAACGCCGCGCCCGTATATCCTGCCGAGCCGCACACGCAAAGAATGCGGCCGTAGTCGTTTTTGTTGCTCTCCGCCGCCCTTCGCGGCATGAGCGCGTCGATATACTCCCAGTCAAGCTCTTTCATCTCTGTTTTCCCCTTTATGTTGCGCTGTTCGCCGCGGCGGCATTCGACTGCGCCATCACGGCATCAATGGCGAGCACGACCGCGAGCACCAGCTGCTCGTTCTCGTTCTCCGAAATACAGATCTCGTAGCAGTCGCCCCAGGTGAACCACTGCTTGTGGATGGACGCGACCGTGCCGCGCGCGCCGCTGATCTCATAATCGTGTGCGCCGAAGTTGCCGTTCACCTCCCAGTCTATGCCCTCCACGCGGTAGCGCTGCGTAAAAAAGGTAAAGTCCTTGACGATCTCGGCCTGCAAAGCGCCGTTCATGTACACATAAAAGCGCGGCTTGAACGAAAACGCCTTCTGCTGGATGAAGGCGACCTCCGCGCCGGCCGTGTCGGTCAGATGCAGCTTTTTGCCGAGCGAGAACACCTCGCCGCGTACATAGTATCGGTCGTTCCCGTTCTCGTCCCAGACGGTAAACCGGTCGCCCCACGAAAAAACCTTCTGTTTCATGCACAGATTCATATCCATCCCTCCTGTACCCTTAGGATACACCACCGTCCGCACCGCGTCAAGCCGCATCGCATAGACTGTCAGGGGATGTGATATTCTTATGGCAATCCGAATTTTTATTGACCAGGGGCACAATCCGAGCGGCCCCAACACCGGCGCGGAGGGAAACGGCCTGATCGAGCAGGACATCACCTACACTGTCGGGCTGTATCTTGCCGAGCTGCTGTCCGCCGACCCCCGGTTTGAGGTGCGGCTCAGCCGCACCTCTCCCGGCGAGATCCTCGGCACGAGCAACGCGACCAGTCTCGCCGCGCGCGTGCAGGCGGCCAACGACTGGCCTGCCGACTACTTCATCAGCATTCACTGCAACGCGAACGAAAATCCGGCCATCAACGGCACCGAGGTCTACGTCTACCAGGAAAACACGCAAGCCTACTGGCTCGCGCAGCATGTGCTGAACGGCATCGTGCAGCGCACCGGCACGCGGAACAACGGCGTGCGCGTGCGGCCGGAGCTGTATGTCCTGCGTCGCACGAAAATGCCGGCCATTCTGGTCGAGCTCGCCTATCTGACCAACGCGCAGGATGCGCTGCGGCTCGAGACCGACCCCTTCGGCTTCGCGCAAGGCATCATGAACGGCATCCTTGAATATTTTGCATAACGTTCGCACACAAAAAAGACCTTCCCGAATATCGAGAAGGTCTTTTAAGACTGTCGAAAAACTACAGTTTTTCCGACAATCTGTGTTCTGACTGACGCAGAACACGGTCGTCCGAAAGTTCCCCCTATGGAAACTTTCTCCCTCTTAAAGTATCAAAACCGAGGTACACGCCCCCGGTTTTGATGAACTCGCTGCGCGAGTTCTATTTCATGCGCGCTGCCGCGCGACGGCTGCTCTGACGCAGAATAAGCTTTTATCAGCAAGCTGAAAAGACCTTCCCGAATATCGAGAAGGTCTTTTGTTTATTGATTACAGCTTAAAATCCGCCTGTCACGCCGAGCACCTGTCCGGTGACGAAGGACGCCTTTTCCGAGCAGAGATACAGGATGCTGTCCGCGACCTCGTCCGCGCGTCCGATGCGCTCGAGCGGCGTTTCGTCCGCCAGCGACTGCATGACGTCCCCGCCGTGCATCGCGTTCATGTCGGTGTCGATGACGCCGGGCGCGACGCAGTTGACGCGGATGCCGCTCGGCCCGAGCTCGAGCGCGAGCGATTTAGACAGACCGATGAGCGCCGCCTTGCTCGCGGCGTAATGGCTCTCGCAGGACGCGCCGCGCTCGCCCCACATGGACGAGACGATGACGATGCTGCCCTTCTGGCAGTGCAGCATATCCGGGAGCGCCGCGCGGATCGTGCGTACCGCCCCCATCAGATTGACGTTCAGCATGGTCAGCCACTCGTCATCCGTGATGTCCTGAAACAGCTTCTGCTGCGCGATCCCCGCGTTGCAGACAACGGTGTCGATCGCGCCAAGGCTTTCGCGCGCCGTTTTCACTGCGCTTTCCACCGCGTCTCTGTCCGCACTGTCCGCGCAGAGCGCGAGCGCACCCGTTTCCGCCGCCAGCGCTTCCGCCTTGTCGCGGCGCGCGGAATACGTAAACGCTGCCGGTCTCCCAGCCTCCGCAAAGGCGCGGACGCAGGCAGCGCCGATGCCGCGCGAACCGCCGGTAATAAATACCGAACCCATCAGATCGCGACCGTCTGCTGTGCTTCAAACAGGCACTGGTTGAGGTCCTTATGCTTCGCCAGACCTTCCTCGATGTCGATGTCGGTAACGAGGTTTGCGTCCGATACGATAACGCGGTTGGTCTTGCCCTCCATCAGAGCGCGTACCGCTGCGTAGCCCATGCGGGTCGCCATGACACGGTCCATGGCGGACGGAGAGCCGCCGCGCTGGATGTGGCCGAGGATGGTAACGCGGGTGTCGATGCCGGTCGCTTCGTGGATCTGGTCTGCGACCTCCTGTGCGGAGCCGTAGCCCTCTGCGACGATGATGATGTGGTGGTTGCGGCCCTTGATGCGGCCGATGCGCATCTTTTCTACGATGTCAACGTCGAAATCCAGCTGTCGCTCGGGCAGGCAGATCGCAGTTGCGCCGACAGCGCAGCCGACCTGGAGCGCGAGATGACCTGCGCGGCGGCCCATGACCTCAACGACAGAGCAGCGCTCGTGAGACTGCATGGTGTCGCGCAGCTTGTCGATGCACTCGATTGCAGTGTTGCACGCAGTATCGAAGCCGATGGTGTAGTCGGTGCAGACGATATCGTTGTCGATCGTGCCCGGCACGCCGATGCACGGAACACCCTTGCGCGAAAGCGCCTGCGCGCCGCGGAACGTACCGTCGCCGCCGCAGCAGATCAGGCCGTCGATGCCCAGGTACTTGCAGGTGTCGGCCGCCTTCTGGAGACCCTCCTCGGTCATCATTTCCTTGCAGCGGGCGGTGTACAGCATGGTGCCGCCCTTGCGGATGATGCCGTCAACGCTGCGCGCGCCCATCTCGATGATGTCGCCGTTGATCAGACCGCTGTAGCCGCGGCGGATGCCGAGAACGGAAATGTCATTTGCCGACGCGCTTCGAACGACCGAGCGGATGAGTGCGTTCATGCCCGGCGCGTCGCCGCCGCTTGTTAGTACGCCAATTCTGCGAATCTGCTTTTCCATAAAAGAAAGCCTCCTTCTGTGTGCTTTGAGCTTTTCGGGCGGCGCTGTTCTGTTGCAGTGTCGTCCTGTCCCCTCTACATCTTCCTGAAGCATCCGGCCCTGCCGAGGCCGACGCTTCAAATTACCTCTATTTTATTATAACATCATCCTCGCTCAAGAGGAAGCGTAATTTTTGCAAAATGTTTTCGTCCGGCCGGCACCACAGACGGCGCGAGACGAGCGTCGTTTTCTTCGTGTCGAGCGGATACAGATAGACCGGCGTGTCGCCGGGACAGGTCGAGAGCACCGCGCGGATGCCGGGCCATTTGACGCCCTTCAGGCTGTCGAGGCGGATATACAGCTTGTGCGGCGCCCTTTTCGCCGCTTCCGCGTCGGAAAATACGCTCGCGGCCGGCTTTTCCGCAGTCGTGAGCGCGTTTACCGAGCCCTCGTTCAGCGGCTGCGCCTCGTTCAGCAGCACCTTGGGCGCCTCCTCCTCGCGCGCGTCGATGCGTCCGGTGAGCAGCACCGCGCTGTCCGCCGTCAGATACGCGCCGCACTGCTGGAGCGCCTTCGGGAATACGACGAGCTCGATGGCCGCCGTGTCGTCCTCCACGGTCACATACGCCATCATCGAACCGTTTTTCGTGCTTTTGAGCTTGACGGCGGTGACGACGCAGGCAAGGCGCACGGTCATGCCGTCCCGGTAGACCGGCTGCGCGCTCTCGCCCGAAAGGTCGTCGATGATCCTGCGCACGGGCGCAGCCTTGGCGCGGGCGGCAAGCTCGCGGTATTCGTCCATCGGATGCCCCGACAGATAAAGTCCGGTCGTCTCCTTCTCCATCGCGAGCAGCTCGCGCTTGGAGACCTCGGGAATATCGGGCAGCGCGATCTGCGTGTCCTGCACCGCGTCGTTGCCCATGCCGAACAGGTCCATCTGTCCCTCGATATTCTTTTTGCGGTTCTGCGCAATGGCATCGACCACCGGGCCTGCGACGCGCAGCAGCTGGCTGCGGCGGCAGCCCATCGAGTCGAACGCGCCCGCCTTGATGAGACATTCGAGGGCGCGGCGGTTGAGCTCGCGGTCGTACATACGCTCGCAGAAATCCTGGAACGAGGTGAAGATGCCGTTCTTCTCCCGCTCGTCGACCAACTGCTTCATAAACGAGCGGCCGACGCCCTTGACGGCGGCAAGGCCGAAGCGGATGTCACTGTCCGCGACCGAAAAGCTGTCATACGACAGGTTCACATCGGGCGGCTGCACCGAAATTCCCATCTCGCGCGCGGTCTGGATATACTCGGAGATTTTCTCCGAAACATCGAGCACGCTCGTCAGAAGCGCCGCCATGTACTCGCGCGGATAGTGGCACTTGAGGTAGGCGGTGCGGAAGGACACGACCGCGTAGCAGACGGCGTGCGCCTTGTTGAAGGCGTAGTTTGCGAAGTCCATGATCTCGTCAAACAGGCTCGCCGCGACCGCTTCGGGCACGCCGCGCTTGATTGCGCCGTCAATGCCAAGCTCCTCGTTGCCGTGGATGAAGTTGACGCGCTCCTTTTCGAGCTCCTTCATCTTCTTTTTACTCATCGCGCGGCGCACCATGTCCGCCTTGCCGAGCGAATAGCCGGCGAGCGACTGGAACACCTGCATGACCTGTTCCTGATAGATCATACAGCCGTAGGTAACGCCTAAAATCGGCTCAAGCAGCGGATGCTTGTACGTCACCTTTTCAGGGTGATGGCGGCACTCGATGTAGCGCGGAATGGACTGCATCGGTCCCGGGCGGTACAGCGCCACGACTGCGGTAATGTCCTCGATGGACTGCGGCCGCAGACCGGTGACAACGTTAGTAATGCCCGCGCTTTCCAGCTGAAATACGCCCATGGTCGAGCCTTTTCCGAGCATTTCATAGGTCGCGGGGTCGCTCATGTCCAGCTTTTCGATGGAGAAATCCGGCGTGTGGCGGCGGATCATCTTCTCCGCGTCCGCGATGACCGTGAGGTTGCGCAGACCGAGAAAGTCCATTTTGAGCAGACCCAGCTCCTCGATCGTGACCATCGTGAACTGCGTTACCATCTGGTCGCCGTTGCGCGAGAGCGGAACATAGGTATCGACCGGGTTTTTGGTGATGACGACGCCGGCGGCGTGGGTCGAGGCGTTTCGCGGCATGCCCTCGAGCTTGCGCGCCGTGTCGATCAGCTCGCGCACCTGCGGCGTGCCGTCATACATTTTTTTCAGCTCCGGGTTGACCGTGAGCGCCTTCTCGATGGTCATGTGCAGCTCGTTCGGCACCTGCTTGGCGACCGCGTCCACGTCGTTGTACGGGATGTTGAGCGCACGGCCGACGTCGCGGATCGCGCCGCGCGCAGCCATCGTGCCGAAGGTGACGATCTGCGCGACACGGTCTTTGCCGTACTTCCGCGTGACGTACTCGATGACCTCGGGACGGCGGACGTAGCAGAAGTCGACGTCGATATCCGGCATAGAGACGCGCTCCGGGTTAAGGAAGCGTTCGAAATACAGCGAATAATGGATGGGGTCGAGGTCGGTGATGCCGAGACAGTAGGAAACGATCGAGCCTGCCGCCGAACCGCGGCCCGGGCCGACCGGAATGCCCTGACTCTTGGCGTAGCCGATGAAGTCGGAAACGATGAGGAAATAATCGACAAAGCCCATCTTGGCGATCATGTCGATCTCGTACTGCAAACGCCCGCGCACCGTGCCGTCATCGTCCGGATAGCGCCGCGCAAAGCCCTCATCGCACAGCTTCTGAAGGTATTCAAGCGAGGTATAGCCCTCCGGAACGTCGAATTCGGGCAGGTGGTACTTGCCGAACTCAAAGTCGACCTGACACCGCTCCGCGATCTTGACCGTGTTCGCGAGCGCCTCCGGATGCTCCGGGAACAGCGCCGCCATTTCATCCGCGTCCTTGATGTAGAACTCCTGCGTTTCGAACTTCATGCGGGTCGGGTCATCGACCGTCTTGCCCATCTGGATCGCCATGAGGATGTCCTGCGTGCGCGCGTCCGCACGGGTCAGATAATGCGCGTCGTTGGTCGCGACAAGCTCAATGTTCAGCTCCTTCGCGAGCTGATACAGTCCCTCGTTGACCTTTTTCTGCTCCTCGATGCCGTGATCCTGTATCTCGAGATAGAAATGCTCCCGGTCGAAGATCTCGAGAAATTCCTCGCAGATCTCATAGGCCTTGTCCATATTTCCGTTCGCAATCGCGCGCGGAATCGCGCCCGCGAGGCAGGCGGACATGCAGATGAGGCCCTCGCTGTGTCCGCGCAGAAGCTCCATGTCGATGCGCGGCTTCATGTAAAAACCCTCGGAGAACGCGGCCGAGACCATATGGATGAGGTTTTTGTAGCCGGTCATGTTCTCGCACAGCAGGATGAGGTGGCTGTGCCATTCGCCGTTGACGTAGCCGCGCTCGTGGCGCGAATGCGGCGCGAGGTAGACCTCGCAGCCGATGACCGGATGGATGCCCTTCGCCTTGCAGGCGCGGTAAAAGTCGATCACGCCGTACATGACGCCGTGGTCGGTCAGCGCACACGAGGTCTGTCCGAGGTCAGAAACACGCTCGACCAGCTGTTCGATGCGGCACGCGCCGTCGAGCAGGCTGTATTCGCTATGCACATGCAGATGGGCAAATGGTACCATTTAGTTCTCCTTTGCAGCAAATTCGGTTATCTTTTTCAGCCTGTGGCTCAGTCCCGGCTTGGAGATGGGCGGATCGAACCGCCGCGCCAGCTCGGTCAGGCTGTCGGTCGGATAGGAAAGCCGCAGACGCACGGTCTCTCGGAGATTGTCCGGGAAGGCCTCCTCCCCGCCCTCGCGCAGCACGCTTTTGATCGCGGCGATCTGCCGCGCGGACGCATCCGCCGCCTTGACGAGGTTCGCCGTCTCGCAGTTGACCTGACGGTTGATGGTGTTCCTGAGGTTTTTCTCCACCTTCGCCTGCATCAGCTCCATCGCGGCGTGGGGCGCACCGATGCGCGTGAGAAAGTCCTCGACGCTCGCGCTGTCCTTGAAGTACAGCAGCTGTGCGCTCGCACGCCTTGCCTGCTTGGGCGCAAGACCGAGGTCGAGCATCAGGCTGGTCTCCTCGCCTGTGAGGCTCTGGTGAGTGCTCTTGAGCTCGAGATGGCTCTTCTTATCCGGTCCCGCGACCGTTCCAGCCATGAGGAACGCGCCGCGCAGAAAGGCCGCGATGCAGCAGTCCTCCTCGAGCACGTTGCGGTTGAGGTGGTAGGTGATGTGGTTTTTTCTGTCATATCCCAGCGCGTCAAAGATGCGACCGATGCGCGGCGGGTCGTTGATGATGAGCTGCTGCTTGCGGCCGCAGCTTTCCGCCTCGCTGTCCACGAAGAACGCGCGCTGCAAAAGCGCCTGAAGCCGCCGCACGACGACAGCGTTCTCCGCCGAAAGGCGGATCTCCTTATGCGAGAACACCGAGGCGTGCAGCAGCGCGCCGTAGGCCTCCGCGCGGGTGCAGCACGCCCGGCTCATGGAAACGCTGCACAGCTCGTTTTTGACTTCGGTAGAAAATGACATGTATTCTAACTCCATTTCTGCGGTGCTCCGCAGACCGGAGCCTTATCTCTGATAATCTCGATGCATGGTGACAACGCCGTATTCACGACCGCGCAGATGCTCGCTGAGCGCTTCCGCGATCGCGACCGAGCGGTGCTTGCCGCCCGTACAGCCGACGCTGATGATGAGGTTCGCCTTGCCCTCCGCCATGTAGCGCGGCAGGAGGAAGTCGATGAGCGTGGTCAGATGGCGCATGAGCACGTCGGCCGTGCCGCCCTGAAACACATAATCACGCACCTCGGGGTCGGTGCCGTTGCGCTCGCGCAGGCTCATCTCGTAATACGGATTGGGCAGGAAGCGTACATCGAACACGAGGTCGCTCTCGGGCGGAATGCCGTATTTGAAGCCGAAGGACTGCACGATGACCTCGAAGGCTGCGCCGGTCTCGGTGGAGAACAGGGCGAGCAGGCGCTCGCGCAGACCGGCGGCGGACAGGCCCGTGGTATCGACCACGAAATCCGCGCGGTTGCGCAGCGCGGACAGCATCGTGCGCTCCTTTTCGATCGCCGCCGTCATGGAAACGCCCTTGTCCATCAGCGGATGCTTGCGGCGCGTCTCCTTGTAGCGGCGGATGAGCGTCGCGGTGTCCGTGTCGAGGAACAGGATGCGGTAGTCGCAGCCCATGTCGCGGATGGAGTCGAGCGAGTCAAAGAGCTGCTGAAAATCGCCGCCCGCACGCACATCGGTCACGAGCGCGACACGCTCATACCGCTCCGTCGCGGCAAGGCAGACCTCCGCGAAGCGCGGAATGAGCGCGATCGGCAGATTATCGACGCAGTAATAGCCGAGATCCTCCAGTGTCGCGACGGCGCGGCTCTTGCCTGCACCGGACATGCCGGAAATGATCAAAAAATACATAATTCCATCCTCCTTGCCCACGTTCAGCGGAATTTCTCCCGTTTATCTTACGATGCGCACCTCGCACTCCAGCTCGACGCCGAACTGCTCCCGAACGCGCTCCTGCACCAGCTCGATCAGGTGCAGCATGTCGTCGCAGGTCGCGCCGCCCCGGTTGATGAGAAAGCCTGCGTGCTTTTCCGAAACCTGCGCCGCGCCGACGGACGCACCCTTGAGTCCGGCGTCCTCGATGAGCTTTCCGGCAAAATATCCCTCGGGACGCTTGAAGGTCGAGCCGGCCGACGGGAAGTTGAGCGGCTGCTTGTCGCGGCGGCGCTGCGAAAAATCGTTCATCTTGTCCAGAATGGCCGCCGAGTCGCCCGGCTGAAGGCGGATGACCGAGCGCAGCACGGTCCAGTCCGGATGGTCGCGGAAAATGCTGCGGCGGTAGCCGAAGCCATGCTCCTCGCCGCGCAGCGTGTGGATATTGCCCTCTGCGTCCAGATATTCCGTGCTCTCGACGATGCCGGCCATCTGACCGTCATACGCGCCGGCGTTCATGAATACCGCGCCGCCCAGACTGCCCGGAATGCCGCCGGCAAACTCCGCGCCGGTCAGACCGGCACGCTGTGCGCGGCGTGCGATGCGGCTGAGGAGCGCGCCGGCCTCCGCCGTCAGCGTGTTGTCGTCGCCCACGCGGACCTCGTCCACCTCGGAGGTGCACACGACCGCGCCGCGCACGCCCTCATCCGAGACCAGAATATTCGAGCCGTTGCCGAGCAGCAGCATCGGAACGCCCTGTGCACGCAGCACCTCGAGCGCGCCGATCAGCTCCCTGCGCGTCTTGGGCAGGATGAAAAGGTCGGCCGGGCCGCCGATGGAAAAGGTCGTGTGGCGGCGCATCGGCTCGTTGATCAGAATGTCTATTTCCGGGGCGGTTTCGCGCAGAGCCTCCGCGCAGCCCTTGATATTGTTCAGCATGATATTCTTCCTCCCGTTTAAGGATATATTTGAAAACAGTATGCCCTTTCTGCGGCGCATACCGATACGATTCACAGCAAATGAGCGGCATTTCCACCCATACTCATACAAAATATATTATACCAAAAACCGGCGCGGAGTGCAATTCCCCCGCCCCGAAAAAAAAGAAAAAAGCACCCGGACCTCCCCGAGTGCTTTTCCCACCGTCCTGCGGCGATGCCGCAGCAGGTGGGACAGGCGCACCGCAGTGCGCCGCATAAAATTCCCCATAAAAGTCCAGCTCTGCCGGACTTTTATACCGCTGCCCGCGCCGCGGCGGCGCGGCCGCCCCTGCCGTGCAGGGGCGAGGGGGGTATCGTTTTCGGTTTCTCCGGAACCGAAAACGTATCCAGGGGGGACAGCGTCCCCCCTGGAATCACTCAGCCGAGCCACACTTCCTCATGCTCGCCCTTGCGCGGACGCGCGAGCAGCATCCTGATGCCATCCTTTGCGGACAGGCCGCCGTACAGCACGCCGTACATCGCCTCGGTGATCGGCATGGAAACGCCCTGCTGCTGCGCAAGGTGGTAGCCGGCCTCAGTCGCGTAGTAGCCCTCGACCGTTGCGCCGACCTCCTTCATAGCTTCCTCGACGGTCGCACCCCTGCCGATCAGGATACCGGCGCGGCGGTTGCGCGAGTGCATCGAGCAGCAGGTAACGATCAGGTCGCCCACGCCCGACAGACCGGCGAAGGTCTCCTGCTTCGCGCCGAGCTTGATGCCCAGACGGGCGATCTCGGTCAGACCGCGCGTCATAAACGCCGCCTTGGAGTTGTCGCCCAGACCCAGACCGTCCGAAATGCCGGCGCCGAGCGCAATGATGTTCTTGAACGCACCGCCGAGCTCGCAGCCGATGATGTCGGACGAGGTGTAAACGCGGAAATTCGTGTCGTTCATGAACGCTTCCTGCGTCAGCTCCGCCGCCGCGCGGCTCTCAGACGCCGCAACGATCGCGGTCGGGATGCCGCGCGCAACCTCCTCCGCGTGCGTCGGGCCGGTCAGCGCAACGACCGGATTCCTGCCGTTCACGGCGCGCGCGATGGTCTCGGAAAAGCGGCAGTAGCCGTGCTTGCTGTCCAGACCCTTGCCGACGTTTACGAGTACGGTCTCCGGCTTTACGATGGACGCGAGCTTCTCCGCCGTCGAGGCGACCGCGAACGACGGAACCGCAAGTACAACAAGCTCCGCATCCGCTGCGCCCGACATATCGGTCGTGATCTCGATGCCGTCCGGGATGACAACGCCCGGCAGCAGCTTTTCATTGCAGCGTTCGCGGTGCAGCAGGTCGCATTCCGCCTGCTGATAGGTCCACGAGGTCACCTGATGGCCGTTCTGATGCAGCAGCATCGCCAGCGCGATGCCCCAGCCGCCGGTGCCCAGTACAAAAACCTTCATTTTGCAGTCTCCTCTCAGTCAGACATGGTTTTCTTGCTCTTGAAGGAAAATTTGTTTTCCTTTCCGCGGATGATGCGTCCGATATTCGAGCGGTGCATGAATACGACGACCGCCGCCATGCCGAGCGCCATCGCGGTCAGCACCGGGTCGCGATAGAATACCCAGGTAGTGATGGGAAAGCTGACCGCGCCCAGGATCGAGCCGAGCGAGATCCATTTGGTCACGATGACCGACAGCAGGAACAGCACAAAGGCGATGCCGAATACGCGCCAGTCGAAAAACGCGAGCATGACCGCACCGACGAGCACGCCCTTGCCGCCCTTGAAGCCGAAGTACAGCGGGAACATATGGCCGAGGATGACGAAGATGCCTGCCGTCAGCTTGCCGACCGGACCGGCGAGCACCATGCCGATCGAGACCGCCGCCGCGCCCTTGGCGATGTCGCCGAGAAGCACGAGCAGCGTCTTTTTCGCGCCCATGGTGCGATATGCGTTGGTCAGACCCGCATTTCCGCTTCCGTAGTTTCTGATATCCTTACCGAGTGTCAGCTTGCTGACGATGATCGCAAAGCTCAGCGAGCCGAGCAGATACGCGCAGACCGCAATGATCGCAAAATGCGTAAGTGTCATGACGTTTTTCCCCCAGAATTCATTTTTTCGGTCAGCGCACGGTTATTCCTTGTCGCCGCGCTCGCGCACGACCATGCGCACCGGCGTGCCGGTCAGGCCGAATACCTCACGGATCTGGTTTTCCAGATAGCGCTGGTACGAGAAGTGGAACAGGCGTGCGTCGTTGCAGAAGCAGACGAAGGTCGGCGGACAGGTGGAGGCCTGCGTCATGTAGAAGATGCGCAGGCGGCGGCCCTTGTCGGTAGGCGGCTGTACGCGCGCCGTCGCCTCGGCCAGAATGGCGTTCAGGCGGCCGGTCGGGATGCGCATATGGTTCTGCTCGTAGACCTCATGGATGAGCGCGAACAGCTTGTCCACGCGCTGACCGGTCTGCGCGGAGATGAACAGCACGGGCGCATACGGCATGTAGGCCAGACCCTCGCGCACGCGGAGCGTATACTCCTTCATGGTGGAGCCGTCCTTCTCGACCAGATCCCATTTGTTGACGACGATGATGCACGCCTTGCCGGCATTGTGCGCCTCACCTGCGACCTTGGTGTCCTGCTCGGTGACGCCCTCGGTCGCGTCGATCATGATGACGCAGACGTCCGCACGCTCGACCGCGAGCAGTGAACGCATAACCGAGAACTTCTCGATCTTCTCGTCTACCTTGCTCTTTTTGCGGATGCCGGCGGTGTCGATGAAGGTGAATTTGCCGTGCGCATTGTCTACGGCAGCATCAACGCTGTCGCGCGTCGTGCCGGCAACGTTCGAGACGATGACGCGCTCCTCGCCCAGCACGCGGTTGAGCAGGCTGGACTTGCCGACGTTCGGCTTGCCGATCAGAGCAACGCGGATGCGCTCGTCGTCCTCTTCCTCCTCGTCTGCCGCCGGGAAATGCTCGTAAGCCGCATCGAGCAGCTCGCCCACGCCGTAGCCGTGCAGAGCGGAGATGCCGAACGGCTCGCCCAGACCGAGGTTGTAGAACTCATAAAACTCCGCCGGAGGATCGCCCGGCTTGTCGCATTTGTTGACCGCGAGCACGATCGGCTTGCCCGAGCGCAGCAGCATGGACGCTACGTCCTGATCGGCTGCGGTGACGCCGGTGCGCAGGTCGGTGATGAGGATGATGACATCCGCATGCGAGATCGCGGTCTCCGCCTGAAGGCGCATGAACTGCAGGATCTCGTTGTCGTTGGACGGCTCGATGCCGCCGGTGTCGATCACGGTGAAGTCACGGCCGCGCCAGTCGCTGTCCGCATACAGGCGGTCGCGCGTTACGCCCGGCGTGTCCTCGACAATGGACAGACGCTTGCCTGCCAGACGGTTGAAGAGCTGCGATTTGCCGACATTCGGACGGCCGACGATCGCAACGATAGGTTTTGCCATAGGTTTCCCCTCCCTCAAGGTCAGTTTAAGTCATTTGCAGAAAAATTGCAATCAAATCTGTGTTAATTCTGCGCTGTGCGCGCAGGAATTTTTCAAAAAAAATGAGGAAAGCGTGCGCCTTCCCCATTCTTTTTGTTCTGTTTGAGCCTTACGCTTCCTTAACGGCGACAACCTCACGGCCATTGTAATAGCCGCAAGCCTTGCACATTCTGTGCGCCAGCTTCATCTCGCCGCACTTCGGGCACTTGCTCATGCCGGGCAGGTCCAGCTTCCAGTGGGAGTTACGACGCTTATCGCGACGGGCCTTAGAAATTTTTCTCTTAGGTACTGCCATGGTGGATACACCTCCTACTCAAATCTTGTTAAAATAAAATGAAAACAATAATCAGTTGCCCTTGTCGTTATCGAGCAGGGCGCGCAGCGCGGCAAAACGAGGATCGATCTGCCTGCTCTCGCAGTCGCATTCGGTCACGTTACGGTCTGCGCCGCAGTGCGGACAGAGGCCTTTGCAGTCCTCTTTGCACAGATAAGTCATCTGTACCTGCAGGATCAATGCCGGCACAAGTACGTCCGCAGGATCCACGCTGTCGCCGGTCAGCACGAAAAGATCATCCTCTTCCTCCGCCTCAGGGTCGTCGGACAGGATCATGTCAGCTTCCGCTTCGAGCGGAATATCGAGCGGTTTCAGACAGCGGGCGCACTCGGTGGAGTACACGGTTCTGATGCTGCCCTTCAGGCGTAACACGCCGCTCTCATTCGATACCTCGCCTTCCACATAGACGGGACTCTGAAAAGGATTTCTGCCGTACATCTTCTCATCCTTCAGGTCGATGACCTCGGAAAACGGAAGAACGGCATGCTGCAGCGCATTCAGCTTTTTTAACTCAATCTTCATGTCAACCTCACATGGTACTAAAACAGTATACTACAATCAATCGTTCTTTGTCAACTGATTTTTACGGCAAATGCGTATTTTATTGTTTTGCCGCCACACTTCCCTTTCTGCGCAAAATACGTTATACTATATAAACATACGATAAACGGTAACACACGCCAGAAAAGGGACTTTACTTTGAGAGAATATTATATCACAAAAAACGACAGCGGGCAACGCCTGAATAAATTTTTAGAGAAAGCCGTGCCGCGCCTGTCGGGCGGCATGATGCACAAATACCTGCGCCTCAAGCGCATCAAGCTCAACGGCAAACGCACCGAGGCTGCCTGCCGCCTCGCCGAGGGCGACAGGGTGCAGCTCTACATCAACGACGAATACTTTGAACAGGTGCGCGAGGAGGAGGCGTTCCGCCGCATCAAAACGCCGCGCCTGACCGTGGTCTACGAGGACGAGAACATCCTGCTCGCGGACAAGGCGCCGGGCATGGTCGTGCACGCGGACGAAAAGGGCGACAGCGACACGCTCATCGCCCACATCCAGGCTTATCTCTACCAGTCGGGCGCATGGAATCCGGACGACGCGGCGTCGTTCGCCCCGGCTCTGTGCAACCGCATCGACCGCAACACCGGCGGCATCGTCATCGCGGCAAAGACCGCCGAGGCGCTGCGCATCCTGAACGACAAGATCAAGGAGCACGAGCTGAAGAAGAAATATCTGTGCGTTGTGCTCGGCCGCCCCAGTCCGCCGAAGGGCCGCATCGAGAATTTCCTGCGGCGCGACGAAAAGCGCAAGCAGGTCACGCTGCATGACCGGCCGGTCCCGGGCGCCAAGACCGCAAAGACCCTCTACCGCACGCTCGCCTCCACGAAGGAGCTCTCGCTCGTCGAGTGCGTCCTGCTCACCGGCCGCACCCATCAGATCCGCGCCCATATGGCCTCGATCGGCTGTCCGCTGCTCGGCGACGGCAAGTACGGCCGCGGCGACCGCAACCGCGCCTGCGGCGAGACCGGTCAGCTGCTCTATTCGTATGAGCTGACCTTCGCCTTCGAGAGCGACGCCGGCGCGCTCCAGTACCTCGACGGCAGGACCTTCCGCGTCAGGCGCATCGACTTCGTTCAGAAGTATTTCCCGGATTTCCGCTTCTGAGCACGCCCTTTCTCCACAGATAAAAGAACCTCCGACACACCGTTTTCCGGTGCATCGGAGGTTTTCTTTTAGGTGAATTCTGCCGGAGAATACGTGCCGTCCTTGATCTCCTGCGCGACCTTGTCGCTCAGGCCGTTGTAGACGACGCCCGGTTCGAGCGTAATGCCGTGGATCGCGGCCAGCTGAGACACCGTGACGAAGGCGTAGGTCTTGTCCGTGCGCTTCTGCAGCTCGTCGATCGCGTCGAGCGCACCCTGCACCGAGGTCGGGTACAGATCGTGCATCAGCACAACATCGCCGTCGCCTGCCTGCTCAACGATGACCTGCTTGACGTGCGCCGCGTCGCGGTATTTCCAGTCCTGGGTGTCCACGCTCCAGTTGATGATCGGCAGGCCCGCCTCCTTGGCGACCGCCTTGACCGTATCGTTGACGCCGCCGCCGACCGGGCGGAGCAGCGTCGGCAGACTGCCGGTCTTTTCCTTGATAAGTTCGCTGTTGGAGTTGATCTGCACATCGACTTCCTCGCGGCTGAGGCCGGTCAGGCGTGAATCCGGATGGTTCATCGTGTGGTTCGCGATCTCGCTGCCCTCTTCGAGCTGACGCGGCATACACGCACTGTACTCCTTGATGCGGTAGCCGCACTCAAAGAACGTCGCCTTCGCGCCGCGCTCCTTGAGTCCATCGAGCAGATAGTTGGTCAGGCCGTCCGGATAGCTGTCCATCTTGCCGGTCGGGCCGTCGTCGAAGGTCAGCGCGATATAAACGTCCGCCTCCGGAATATCGCCGTCCACCGCGTCGCTCAGACTGCTGCGCAGCGAGTCGAGATAGGTTTTCTGGCTGTCCAGACCGTCGAGCGAGAGCGTCGTGAATGCGAACGCACCGTCGCCGAGATCGGTATAGTTTCTGCCGATGATCTGCGCAAGCGCCGGAGCGGAGATATAAAACCGGTCCTTTTCCTCGTCGAGCCAGACTGTGAAGTCATCGCCCTTGACGTGCTTGCCGTCGATCTTGAACTTTCCGTTCGTCGTGACCGTGGTTTCGGTATCATTATATTTTACCGTCCAGGTCTTTTTACCGTCGAACTCCGCCGTGCCGCCGAGCGCGGTCAGCGCCGCCTTCAGCGGAACGTATTTCGTGCCGTTCTGCTCCATGACGCCCTCGCCCAGCTTTTCGCCGTCAGAGGCCATGGTCTTAGTCTCGCCGGCAACGAGCGCCTTGTCCGAGTCGGTGCGCATCAGGATGCTGTCTCCCGTGATCTGCTTCTCGGACGGGCCGAGAACCTTCGTTACGTCATCCGTGATCTGCTTGATCGCGTCCTCGGTCAGCTCGTCGTCCTTCTGCGAGATGATGAGCAGATCGCCCTGCTCCTCGGCGGTTTCGGCGGTCTTCCACGAGAACGCCGCACAGAAATCCTTCGCCGGGATGAAAACGACGCCGTCCTTCACCGAAGGCGCGGCCGCCATGTTCCTGCTCTCCTCGCCCATCTGAACCTTGGTGCTCGAGGCCTTGATCTCAGCGGTCTGCTTGTTCCAGACTGCCGTGCCGCTCTTCGTGCTTTCGTCCCAGGTCAGATCGATCTGAAGCTCATCGCACAGAGACTGGAGCGGCGCGAACAGGTTGCCGCTCTGATCGCGGTAAGGCGCCGCCTCAAGGTCGAACGTCTTTCCGTCGCAGTAGCCCAGCTTGTTGTCCACCTGATAGACGATCTCGTGCGTGCCGGTCCTGCCGATCACGGCGCTGACCGCTGTCGTCACCAGCTTGACCGCGAGCACGATGAGCGCGATCAGGAGCACGATCACCAGTACCAGCACGCCATAGTGGCTCTTGCGTTTTCGACGGCGGCGGCGAGGACGTGCATAGCTGTTCGCCGTACCATATGCCATTTTGAACTCTTCCCTTCCTGCCTTTTAAACCCCGGTAATGCTTTCTGTATTTTACGCGGGGTCGTCTGCTTTAGAATTGGTTTCCGCGGCAGACTGTCTGACGCCGCTTTTCGCGGCGACCGGCCTTTCCTTTGCTTATTATAGCATCAAAAAACAGGAATGAAGGTTACATTCCTGTTACTTTTTTTCAGGCAATACCGCATAACGGGACAAAAGCGATCTGCGAGCAAACAGCGCCGCAGCTTTCCCTGTGCGGTGTTGCCTTAGGTTACAGCTCCTCCCCTGCGCTCCAGTTGACGAGGTTCGGGTTTTTCTCCTGCTTTCGCTCGGACGGCGGCGTTACCTTGACGCCGAAAAAGTCGTACCACTGACCGCAGCGGTCGCACTGCCATGCCGTCGCCTCAGTCTCATCCATGATGTAGATCTCATATCCGCAGTCACAGGTTAAAATCGTCATGCTTTTTCTCCCTTCCTGTCCGTTATCTCTATTATACTACGCATCACAGCAAAAGTCTATTTTCTGCCGAAAAAACAATCTGTCTTCCTCTTTCTGCGAAACGTGCTATACTATAATAAAGAAATGCATGCCGATAAAAGGAGACCGAATATGAGCAGAACCAGACTGAATGATGACTTTGCGCGGCAGGTGCTTTCTGTCGTCGAGAAGATCCCCGCCGGCTCGGTCGCGACCTACGGACAGCTTGCGTGCATGATCGGGCGGCCGAAAAATGCGCGTCTGGTGGCGCGCGTGCTTTCACACGCAGAATACTACGGTCATTTCCCCTGTCACCGCGTTGTCAACCACGCCGGCCGCATCGCGCCGGGCTGGTCTGAGCAGGCTGACCTGCTCCGCGCGGAAGGCGCGGCCTTCAAGAATGAAACGCATGTCGATCTGCGTCAGTCGCTCTGGCTGCGCGCGGACTGAAAAAAAGCAGCAGAAAAGGTGCGTGTACGGGAACGCTCAGCGTTCGGTGCACGCACCTTTTTCAGCAGTCTTACAGGCCGCTCTGCATGGTCGTGCAGACGAGCGCCATGTCGCTGTTGTACTTGGTACGGATGGCAATATCCGTGTAGAGCAGCTCTTTTTCCGGCTTTTTCTTGTGCAGAAGATACTCATACAGCAGAAACGGCGGCCGGTAGCCCTGCTCGAACGCCTCCTGATCGAGCACGAAGCTCAGACTGTCCGACTGCAGAAGCTCCATATTCAGCTCGTTCAGGTCGAACGCCGCCACCTTCACGCGGCCCTTCAGGCCCTCCTCCTCGATCGCCTGACACACGCCCTTCTGACCGTTGGACGCAACATAGATCGCCGCAAGATCGGGATTTGCACGCAGTGCGTGCTGCGTGATCTCATGCGAATAGTCATCGCGATCAAAACACGGCTGAAACGCCAGCGTACTGATATTGAGCGTATTTTCCGCCTTTATGGCATCCAGAAAGCCGTTCAGGCGGTTGTTGTGCGCAGTATTATTCAGATGACCGGCGAGCGGGAGCACCTTTCCGCCCTCGGGCAGCATCAGGCGGAGCAGGCACGCCGCCGTCTGACCGGCGCGGTAGTTGTCCATACCGATAAAGCACAGGCGTTTGCTGCCCGGCGCGTCGGCGTTTAAGGTAATGACCGGAATGCCCTGTGCGTGCAGTTCATCAATGCACTGCCGCACCTCCGGCGCGGTATCCGGGGAAAGCGCGATACCCTGCACGCCTGCCGAAACCAGCTCCTCTATATATTCGAGCATCAGCTCGGTGTCCAGACCCTGAAAATCGCGAAGAACGAGCTCGACGCCTGAGGCTGCAAGCTCCTCCGCTGCACGCTGCACGCCTGCACGCACGACCTGCATCGTCGGGGTTTCGGTGGACTGTAGAATCACGCCGAGCTTGAAATCCTGCTTGGAGCGCACGAGCGCCTGTCCGATCAGGTTGGGCTTATATCCTAGCTCAAGGGCGATTTTCTGAATTTTTTCCTTTACTTCCGGGTTGACACGGCCTCGATTGTGCAGCGCACGATCCACAGTGCCGCGCGATACTCCCGCGAGATCCGCAATCTGCTGAGCGGTGACCGCCATAATGTTTACCTCCTTTTGTTTTTTTCGCTATGTTTATAGTATATCATACTGCACGCAGCTTGCAATGCTTTTTTTGAAAAATGCACGCATTTTTATGAAATTGTTATTCTGCGCTCCTGCGTTTCCGCGCACGCATACTATTATAATTGTATGCGTGCATTTTTGATGTATTTTAACGTTTTTCTGTCCCTTTTCTGTAAACATGCAGTCGGTCATCCTCCTTCTCTTTCAACCGTTTTAACAAACTGCACAACATCATCCCTATTTCTTTGGGTATTCTTGCTATCATTTTGCACGCAAATGCACGCATCTTTTCGCTGTATTCCGATTTTTTTTACAAAAACCACCCCTGTTTTTTGTGGCAATTCCTAAATATAAATTAAATGCACTTTTCCCTCTTGCAAATCCAAAATAAACGTGATAATCTATACCCATCAAAACAAATCCCCACAAAAACAAGCCGCTCGGTGCAAGGGAGAACGCGCCGGAAAAGCTCAAGGGGATTGTTTTTAGAGGGATAGCGTTCACGAGAACGCAAAACATCAATGATATGGGGGTTATCCAAATGACATTCTTCTCCTCGCTCGCATGGACAGGCATATCGTTTGTACTGTTCACCGCCCTGGTCGCCATCATTTCCGCATGGAAAACGCGTGACGAACAGCTCGACACCGCCGAAGGCTACTTTCTCGCAGGACGCGGACTTCCCGGTGTGGTCATCGCAGGTTCTCTGCTCCTGACCAACCTTTCCGCAGAACAGCTCGTCGGTCTGAACGGCCAGAGCTGGAAAACCAACATGGGCCCGATCGCCTGGGAGGTCGGCTCGATGTTCACGCTGCTGGTTCTGGCGTACTACTTCCTTCCGAAATACCTCAAAATGGGCGCCATGACCATCCCGTCTCTGATGGAGGAGCGCTACGGCAGAGGCACCAAGACGATGTTCTCGGTCGTAATCGTCGTTATGTACTCCATCCTCAACCTGCCGGTCATCCTCTACTCGGGCGCCGTTGTTTTCGAGCAGATCTTTGACATCTCCGGCATCATGGGCACCAGCAAATTCGTCGCTGTCGCAGTCCTCTGCGTTATCATCGGCATCATCGGCGGCTGCTACGCGATCTTCGGCGGTCTGAAGGCCGTTGCAGTTTCCGATACCATCAACGGCATCGGCCTGATCATCGGCGGTCTGCTGATCCCGTTCCTCGGCTTCGCGGCTCTGTCCGCAGCAACCGGCGGTCACGGCATTCTCGACGGCGTAAAGTACATGATCGAGGCTGATCCGGCCAAGATGAACGCAATCAACGCATGGAACGCACCGGAGCCGGAGGTTCCGTGGCCGCTGATCATCACCGGTATGTTCTTCAACAACCTGTACTGGTGGTGCACCAACCAGTCCTTTGTCCAGCGTTCTCTCGCGGCAAAGAGCCTCAAGGAAGGCCAGAAGGGCGCTATTTTCTGCGGCTTCCTCAAGTGCCTCGGCCCTCTGTACCTCGTCATCCCGGGCATCATCGCATTCTATCTGCCGTCCATCCAGGAAAAGCTCGCAGCTGCCGGCTCCTCCGCGATCGACTTCGCTTATCCGGCGCTCATCTCTGAGATCGTTCCGAAGCCGGTCATGGGCTTCTTCGCAGCTGTCATGTTCGGCGCGATCCTGTCCTCGTTCAACTCGGTCCTGAACTCCGCGTCCACCATGTTCACCCTCGACCTGTACCGCTCTTCCATCAATCCGAAGGCTTCGGACACCAAGTGCGTCAAGGTCGGCAAGATCTACGGCACCATCGCAGGCTGCATCTCGATCGTCATCGCTCCGTTCATCATGAACGCAGGCGGCATCACCACCTTCCTCAACTCCATGAGCCAGTTTGTATCCCTGCCGGTACTGTGCACCATCCTCGGCATCTTCATGTTCAAGCGCATCCCGAAGTACATGCCCAAGGTCATCACCATCTTCCACGTCGTATGCTACGGTGCGTTCCTGCTCATCAAGCCCTGCTACCCGGGCAGCACGAACCCCATCCACTACCTGTACGCAATGGCTGTTCTGTTCCCGATCGAGCTGCTCATCATGTGGTATCTGAACAAGTATCACCCGGCTGAGGAGTACGAGATCCAGGACGTCGGCGCGGTCGATCTGACCCCGTGGAAGTACCGTCACGTTGTATCTATCATCGGTCTTATCCTTGCGGTTGCCATCTATATCTTCTTCTCTCCCCTCGGCATCGCAGCATAAACCATTTCTCTCTTTTTTCCCTATGCGGCGGCAGTGTGACACTTTTCCGTGCTCACACTGCCCGAACCGCAAAAATTTTTTTGAAATTTTTCGAAATTCCCCCTTGCGTTCTCGTGAACGCAGAGTTATAATCATCTCGTCAAATGAAAAGCGAAGTGCACGCAAGACTGCACGAGCGAAAAACCGACATGCGTGCATTTTACGCAGACAGCTACGGTAAATCACAAAATTCCATTCACCATTTCATATTCACTTATCCAAGGAGGAACTTATCATGGAAAACCTGAACATTGCACTGATCGGCTGCGGTATGATCGGCCGCGAGCACATTGAGCGCATCCAGAACCGCATCCGCGGCGCGAAGATCGTTGCAGTATGCGACGTATTCGAGGAGGGCGCAAAGAAGGGCGCTGAGATCGCCGGCGCCGGCACCAAGATCTACACCGACTTCAATGAAGCAATCAACGATCCGGACGTAAACGCAGTTGTCGTTACCACCCCGGGTCAGTTCCACAAGGGTCCGGTTCTGGCAGCTATCAAGGCTGGCAAGCCGGTATTCTCCGAGAAGCCGCTGGCAAACACCGCTGCTGACGGCAAGGAGATCGTCGAGGCCGAGATGGCCGGCGGCAAGCACCTCGTTCAGGTCGGCTTCATGCGCCGCTACGACCGCGGCTACCGCCAGGTCAAGGAGCTGATCGACTCCGGCAAGTTCGGCGCACCGATGGTCATCAAGTGCACCCACCGTGCAGACGGCGTTGCTGACGACTACACCACCGCAATGGCTGTTACCGACACCGCAATCCACGAGATCGACGTTCTGCCGTGGCTCGTAAACGATGAGTGGGACGAGGTACAGTGCATCATGCCGAAGACCAACTCCAAGGTCAAGAATGCGCTGAAGGACCCGCAGATCATGATCATGAAGACCAAGGGCGGCATCATTAACATGCTCGAGGTTAACGTAAACTGCGGCTTCGGCTACGACATCAACTGTGAGGTCGTCTGCGAGAACGGCGTTGTAAACCTGCCATGCCCGTCCTTCCCGACCGTTCGCTACGCTAACGAGGTTTCCACCAAGATCGAGGACAACTGGATCCTGCGCTTCATCGACTCCTACGACGTCGAGATCCAGGACTGGGTCGACCACGCACTCAAGGGCGAGACCGGCGGCTCCTCTGCATGGGACGGCTACGTTGCTTCCATCACCGCTGACGCGCTGGTCAAGTCCCAGACCTCCGGCGTTCCGGAGAAGGTCGTAACCGGCGGCACCCCGGATTTCTACAAGAAGTAAGACCATATCACCTGCGGAGCGGACAGCGATACCACTCCTGCCCGCTCTGCATATCACCTTGATTAAAGATAAGAAAGAATAAAGGAGTTTCCCATCATGAAAATCGGTTTTAACGAAGGCTGCAACCGTTTCTGCGAAAACCACTCCGTACTCGAAGACCTCGACCTGTGCGAGAAGTACGGCGTTGACTACATCGATATCCAGTCCGAGTGCCTCGACCGCGAGATCGCAGCAGGAAAGTACACCATCGACGATCTTGCCGCATGGTTCGCTGACCCGAAGCACCATCTGAAGATGCTTTCCTACAACGCTCTGATCTTCTTCAACATGAAGCAGACCCAGGAGGAAAAGGACGCCGTTATGGCAAAGCTCGATCAGATCATCGAGGACTGCAACAAGCTCCAGTGCAAGATGATCGTCGTCGTTCCGTCCATGGATCTCACCGTTCCGGCTACCCTCGACGAGATCAAGGCTGACGCTGTCGCTGTACTGAAGGAAATGGTCAAGAAGGTTGAGCCGCACGGCATCAAGCTCTCCATCGAGTTCTGCGGCTGCCCGACCATGTCCATCAACCGCTTCGAGGACGCTTACGCGATCGTCGAGGAGGTTAACTCTCCGCTCGTCGGCATCACCCTCGACCAGTATCATTTCCATGCAATGGCTTCTTCTTTCGAGGCTCTCGAGAAGGCCGACGGCAAGAAGATCTTCGTATGGCACCTGAACGGCATGGAGAATATGCCCTGCGGCGCAGCTTACAACAACGACGAGAAGCGTCTGTGGCCGGGCGAGCCGGGCGACTGCCTCGATCACAAGCGCTACGCTGATACCCTCAAGAAGATCGGCTTCGAGGGTGACGTCTGCACCATGGAAGTGTTCCGTCCGGACTACTACAAGCTGTCCAACGAGGAGAACATCAAGACGGCTGCTGAGGCAACCCGCGCTCACGTTGCAAAGTACTGGGGCGAATAAGCCACGGCATTGCCGCACAAGAATTACCCTGTGTTTCCTTTCTGAAAATGTATAACAGAAAAGCGGCCGTTTGCGGCCGCTTTTCTGCGTTATCTGTTACTTTCTTGTCTTGTATCCGCGCTGATACGGTTCCGGCCAGTCATACGGAACATCAAGCGCGCGCGCTGCGTTCATCACCCAGTACGGCTCGCGCAGCAGTGCGCGGCCGAGCGCAACGAGGTCTGCACGCTCATTGCACAAGATCTCCTCCGCGTGATGCGGCTCCGTGATGAGGCCGACGGTGATGGTCGGGAGACCGGTCTGCTGCTTGAGATATTCCGCGATTTTGACCTGATATCCGGGGAAAAGCGCCGGAGGAGGCGTCGGCACAACGCCGCCCGTGCTCACATCGAGCACATCGACATACGGCTTTACCAGCTCCACGATCTTCGCCATCTCGTCCGGGTGCATGCCGTCCGGCTCGTAGTCCTCGGCAGAGACGCGCAGCAGCACCGGCTTTTCCTGCGGCCAGACCTCATGCACCGCCTTGAGGACCTCGATGAGCAGGCGGCAGCGGTTTTCAGTCGAGCCGCCGCAGGCATCGGTACGATGATTGGTGAGCGGCGAAAGGAATTCGCTGAGCAGATAGCCGTGCGCCGCATGGATCTCCACTGCATCAAAGCCTGCCTTCTCCGCACGCTCTGCCGCGTCGCGGAAGGCCTTTACAACATTTTTGCAGTCGCTCTCGTCCATTTCATGCGGCGTTTTCGAGTTTTCATCGAACGGGATGGCGCTCGGCGCAAGAATGACCGGCTCATCCGCCTCACATTTTCGGCCTGCATGGTTGAGCTGAATCGCGACCTTCGCGCCGAGGCGCCGGCATTCGGAAACGAGCGGCGTGAGCGCGTGCATCTGCTCGTCGTTCCACAGGCCGAGACAGTGGTCCGAGATACGGCCGTTCGGCATGACGCCGGTCGCCTCTATGATGATGAGTCCGACGCCGCCCACGGCGCGGGAGGTGTAGTGCGTAAAATGGAACGCATTCGGCATTCCGTTTTCCGCGCTGTACATGCACATCGGCGGCATGACCACACGGTTGCGCAGCGTCATGTTCTTTATCTGAAACGGAGAAAACAGCTTCATTTTTTCGTTGTCCTTTCATCGGCAGCTGCCGGTCTTTTCCCCTATTATACAATAGAACAATTTCTGATACAAGATAGAACAATTTCTGATACAAGCTAAAAAGACCCGGAGACAAGCTCCGGGTCTTTGGTTTCTGTTCAGCTCAGACAGCTTACTTAGCCATGGATGCAACTTCTGCTGCGAAGTCGTCAACCTTCTTCTCGATGCCTTCGCCCTTCTCGAAACGAACGCACTTTACGAGCTTGATCTCGCCGCCCAGCTCCTTGGCAACAGCCTTGATGTGGTTCTCGACGGAGACCTTGTTCTCCTTAACGAAAGCCTGCTGCAGGAGGCAGTTCTCCTCGTAGTACTTGCCGATACGGCCGTCTACCATCTTGTGGATGATCTGCTCCGGCTTCGGCTTAGCAGCGGTCTTGTTCTCCTCGAGTGCCTGGATGAGGAGGATCTCCTTCTCCTTTGCGAGGGTAGCCTCGTCAACGTCGGACTTGTCGAGGAAGGACGGGTTCATAGCAGCAGCCTGCATGCCGATGTCCTTGCCGAGCTCCTTAACGGTTGCGTTGTCCTTCAGGTTGTCAGAAACCTCCAGAGCAACCAGAACGCCGATTACGCCGCCCATGTGGTTGTAGGCAACGTTAACGGTGGAATCGTCAAAACGGTCAAAACGACGGATCTGCAGGTTCTCGCCGATGGTCAGAACCTTCTCCTGGAGAGCGTCCTGAACGGTGCCCTCGCCCATCTTGCAGGCCTTCAGAGCCTCAACGTCAGCCGGAGCGTCCTTGATAACGACAGCAGCCAGATCGCTAACGAACTGCTGGAAGTCAGCGTTCTTTGCAACGAAGTCGGTCTCAGAGTTAACCTCGATGATCGCGCCTACGCCGCACTTGTCGCATACAGTAGCCTTGACCAGGCCCTCAGCAGCGATGCGGTCAGCCTTCTTGGCAGCCTTGGCCAGGCCCTTCTCGCGGAGAAGCTCGATTGCCTTGTCGAAGTCGCCGTCAGCCTCGGTCAGAGCCTTCTTGCAGTCCATCATGCCTACGCTGGTCATTTCGCGGAGCTTCTTTACGTCAGCAGCGGTAAAAGCCATTTTAAATTCCTCCAATTTTGTATTTGTACGATAAAAAACGTAGGGCACAACGACCACGGCGCGCCGGGTCGTCGCGCCCTACGAACAACTCACTTGAATTTATATAGAGTTATGAATTACTCAGCCTTTGCGTCGTCAGCCTTAGCCTCGACCTCGAGCTGCTCGCCCTGCTTGCCTTCCAGAACAGCGTTAGCCATGGTCTGGGAGATGAGCTTGATCGCGCGGATAGCGTCGTCGTTGCCCGGGATAACGTAGTCGATCTCGTCCGGATCGCAGTTGGTATCAACGATTGCAACGATCGGGATGTTCAGCTTGCGAGCCTCAGCGATCGCGTTCTTCTCCTTGCGGGAGTCAACAACGAACAGAGCGCCCGGCAGCTTCTTCATTTCCTTAACGCCGCCCAGGTACTTCTCGAGCTTGGCGATCTCGAGCTGGAGCTTGATAACTTCCTTCTTCGGGAGCAGATCGAAGGTGCCGTCTGCCTGCATCTTCTGCAGCTGGTTCAGACGAGCGATACGGGTACGCATGGTCTTGAAGTTGGTCAGCATGCCGCCCAGCCAGCGAGCGTTTACATAGAACTGACCGCAGCGCTCAGCCTCTTCCTTGATTGCGTCCTGCGCCTGCTTCTTGGTGCCGACGAACAGGATGGACTCGCCGGAAGCTGCCATATCGCGAACGAAGAAGTAAGCCTCCTCGAGCTTCTTAACGGTCTTCTGCAGGTCAATGATATAGATACCATTGCGCTCGGTGAAAATGTAGGTTGCCATTTTCGGGTTCCAGCGACGGGTCTGGTGGCCGAAGTGTACGCCGGCCTCCAGCAGCTGCTTCATAGAAATTACTGCCATTTTAGTTTTCCTCCTTGGTTTTTCCTCCATCCCAGATCATCTGACAGCAGCAACGGGGAACCGTCACCGACTGCTTTCATTACGGGATGTGCGAATTTCATGCTCTAATAGTATATCCGAACTTTCGCCCGGTGTCAATCATTTTTTTGCATTTTTTCGCCTGTTTTCTCGATTTTCTGCCGCACTCCCGCTTTTCCCTTATTTCGGCCGGTACCGCACGAGGATATAGTCCTCGCCGAGCGTTTCGATGCAGCTCCACGGGATGATGCAGCCCTCGCGCGAGAACATGCCGAACAGCCCGCTCGCGGACGGCACGACGATGGCGCTGATCTGGCCGCAGGCCGGGTCAAAGACCAGATCGCATACCTCTCCCATGCGCGCCCCGTCGCACAGGTTGATGACCTCGCGGCAGTGCAGCTCGGAAAACCGCATACTCTCACTCCCCCAGTGCGCGGCGCAGAAAATCGTCTGTCGACTCGAAGGCGGCGCGGTTGAAGCGGCCGAGCTGATAGAGCGACTCCGGGTCGCGCGTCACCGTATTGATGCGCTCCTCGCAGCCGAGCGTGCACAGAAAGCCCATCTTGCGCAAAATCCTTTCGCTCTCCTCCGAGCATGCGCCGAACGGATAGGTATAGCATTCCGGCACCGGCAGACCGATCTCCTCGATCAGCTGCTGGGTCTGCTCGGTATCCTCGTGCAGCAGCTTTGCATAACGCGCTTCGTCCTCGCCGCTCCGCCGCAGACAGCCGCGCCGCTCGCCGTATTCATGCAGATTCCACGAATGGTTCTGTATCTCGAAAACGTCCTCGGTCTCGCGCAGCCGCTCCGCACGCAGATGCGACCAGTAGGCGTTTTCCTCGCCGTTTTCCGTAAAGAGTGCGGTCTGGCTGCCGATGATCGACACGACCGCCCGCATGCCTCTCTGCCGCAGCAGCGGATAGGCATAGACATAGTTATTATAGTAGCCGTCGTCAAAGGTCAGCATGACCGGCTTTGCCGGGAGCGGCGCGCCGTCCCTTGTGTACGCGATGAGGTCGCGTACCGTCACCGTCTCGCAGCCGCGCGCCCGGAGCGCATCGAGGTCGCGCGCGAGCACCTCGGGCGAGACCACATATTTTCCCTGCCGCGCGCCGTCCTTCAGGATGCTGTGATACATGATGATCGGGAGCGTCACGCGCTCCTCGGAAAACACCGTCCGCATCCTCTCCTGCCGCAGCAGGCCGATGCCGAGGCACAGCGCGAGCAGCGTGCACGCCATCTGCACCGCTGTGCGTCCAAAGCCGTATTTCAAGAAAAATCCCCTCCCCGAGCGCCTGTCATAACAGATTATGCCCGGGAAGGGGAAAATATGAGCCTGCCGCGAAACCAGCGTTTCGCCGACGGGCAGTTCTTACGCCTGCTTCTTATACTTCGCTACACCCTCGGTGTACAGATTGCCGCCGACCGAGTCCTGCGAAACGATAGCCGAGAAATTCTCGACCGTCAGGCGCTTGACCGACTCACAGCCGAGCTCATCATACGCGATGACCTCGACCTTTTTGATGGAAGCAGCCTTTGCTGCGCCTGCGCCGCCGATCGCGACCATATATACCGCGCCGTTGCGCTCCATCGCGTCCTGCACGTTCTGATTGCGCACGCCCTTGCCGATCATGCAGGACAGGCCTGCGTCGAGCAGACGGGGCGCGAACGGGTCCATGCGGCCGGAGGTCGTCGGGCCGACCGAGCCGATGACCTGACCCGGCTTTGCCGGGGTCGGGCCTGCGTAGTAGATCGCCGCACCGTCCAGATCGAACGGCAGCTTTTCATCTGCGTCCATCGCCGCAACGATCTTCTTGTGCGCGGCGTCGCGCGCGGTATAGACGATTCCGGTCAGCGATACCGTGTCGCCTGCACGCAGTCTGGGAGCCATTTTCTTCAGCTCTTCGGTTTTCAGATCATAATGAGCCATTTTATTTTTCCTCCGTTTTCGGGCGCAGACTGTTCAGCACATCGCGCAGCCCGTTTTTCGATTTTTCCGTTGTGTTTTTTCCGAGGGAGGCCGAGATGCGGTCGATCTCGCCGATGACCTCGCCCGCCCTGCGCGCCATCTCCTGCGACTCCTGCTGGCTGCGTGCGAGCATCACGCGGTAGTTTTCCTTGGTCTCCTCGAGCTGGCGGCGCACCTGCTCGATGGTCTCGAGCGACTGGCGGCGCAGCTTCTGAAGCTCGGTTTTTGCGTCCTCCTCGATCTGCTTGGCGCGGCGGTAGGCCGAAAGCTCCATCTCCGCGATCTTGTCCTTGGACTGGTCATACTCGCCGCATTTCGCCGCGAGCTTGGCGTTTTCGCTCGTCAGGCGGTCGTTCTCCGCCGCAAGCGTCTCCGCGCGCTCGTTCTGCGCCTCGATCTCGGTCGTCTGGAGCGAAAACCCCTTTTCGATCTCATCGAGCTGCGCCTGTATCCGGTCCATATCGAGCGTCATCGCGCCCAGACGCTCCAGCAGCTCCGCATTTTTCTCCGTGAGCTTTTCGTTCTGCCCGCGCAGCTCGCCCATCGCCGTCTGTGCATCATCCAGACTGCCCCGCAGGCGTTCCGACTCCTCGTAATACTTCGCGTCGGTCTCCTCTATGTAGCGCAGCACATCCTCGCGCCGAAAGCCGCCGAACACCGCGCTCCGAAACCCCTTCGTCTGCTCGTCCATTCGATACGCCCCCTCCGTTTTCGTAGTCTCTTATAAAGTACAGTATACCAAACCGCGCGGTCAATAGCAACCGCCGGCACGCGAAAAAGTCTGCGTTTCGTCAAAAATGCGCGCTCTCGCGCGGCTGATGTCTGTGCGCAGAAGCGGCTTTTGGGCAAATTGATTTTTTCATTTCTCCTACTTGTAAAATCCGCTCGAATTCAGTAAAATAGAAGAGAAAAGAATTTTGAAATCACGGGGGAATGAACGGAACATGAAAAAAATCGGTTTTGACAACGAAAAGTACATTGCAACCCAGTCGGCGCACATCAAGGAGCGCATCGCGCATTTCGGCGGCAAGCTGTACCTTGAGTTCGGCGGCAAGCTGTTCGACGACTACCACGCAAGCCGCGTTCTGCCCGGCTTCGAGCCGGACAGCAAGGTCCGCATGCTGTGCCAGATGAAGGACGACGCAGAGATCGTCATCGTCATCTCGGCCGGCGACATCGAGAAGAACAAGGTCCGCTCCGACCTCGGCATCACCTATGATGTGGATGTGCTTCGCCTCATCGACGCCTTCCGCGGCATCGGTCTGTATGTCGGCTCGGTCGTGATCACGCAGTACGCCGGTCAGGCGGCTGCGGACGCCTTCAAAAAGCGTCTGACCGCGCTCGGCATGCCGGTCTATATGCACTACCCCATCGCAGGCTATCCGGGCAATGTTCCGCTCATCGTTTCCGACGAGGGCTACGGACGCAACGAGTACATCGAGACCACCCGCCCGCTCGTTGTCATCACCGCACCCGGCCCCGGCTCGGGCAAGATGGCGACCTGCCTCAGCCAGCTCTACCATGAGCACAAGCGCGGCGTGACCGCAGGTTATGCGAAATTCGAGACCTTCCCCATCTGGAACCTGCCGCTCAAGCATCCGGTCAACCTCGCCTACGAGGCGGCGACCGCCGACCTGAACGACGTCAACATGATCGACCCGTTCCACCTCGAGACCTACGGCGTGACCACGGTCAACTACAACCGCGACGTCGAGATCTTCCCGGTCGTTTCCGCCATCTTCGAGCAGATCGCCGGCGAAAGTCCCTATCATTCCCCGACCGATATGGGCGTCAACATGGCGGGCAACTGCATCATCGACGACGATGCCTGCCGCGAGGCCTCCTGCCAGGAGATCATCCGCCGCTACTATCAGGCGCTCTGCGATGTCCGCATGGGTCTCGGCGACGAGAGCAGCGTGCGCAAGCTCGAGCTGCTGATGAATCAGGCGAACGTATCCACCGCGAACCGTCCGGTCGCCGCCGCCGCACTCAGGCGCGCAGATGAGACCGGCGCGCCCGCGGCCGCCATCGAGCTGCCCGACGGCACCATCGTCACCGGCAAGACCACTGCCCTGCTCGGCTCCTCGGCCGCAGCCCTGCTCACCGCGCTCAAGACGCTCGCCGGTCTGCCGCACGACCTGCACGTCCTGCCGCAGCTCATCATCGAGCCGATCCAGAAGCTCAAGATCGAGGGCCTCGGCAATCACAATCCCCGCCTGCACACCGACGAGGTGCTCATCGCGCTGTCCATCTCGGCGGCGACCAACCCGGTCGCGGAGCTCGCGCTCGCGCAGCTGTCCAGACTTTCCGGCTGCGAGGTCCATTCCTCCGTCATGCTCGCGCAGGTCGATACCGGCGTTTTCAAAAAGCTCGGCATGAACCTCACCTGCGAGCCGCATTACCAGACCAAAAAGCTCTATCACAAGTAAATCCCGGAGCCTCCCGTTTTTCTGCGACGAGGCTCTTTCTCTTGCAAAAATTCAATTTCTATCCGCTGTCGCCTTGCATTCCGCACAGAATAATGCTATGATAAAGCAGTATGAAAAAAATCCTGCACAATGGAGACAGATATATGTTAGAACTGAAAGATTTCGAGGCGGCAGCCGACCGTCTGAAAAACGTAATCCACAACATCCCGCTGTCGACTTCTGCAACCTTCTCCGCCATGACCGGCGCCGAGGTCTATCTGAAGTACGAAAACCAGCAGAAAACCGGCTCGTTCAAGGTGCGCGGCGCGTACAACAAGATCATGAAGCGCTATGCCGAGGGCGACCTGCATGCAGTCGTCGCATCCTCCGCAGGCAACCACGCACAGGGCGTTGCCTTCGCGGCAAGCTCGGTCGGCGTCAAGTCCACCATCGTCATGCCGCGCTCCACGCCGATCGCCAAGGTCTCCGCGACCCAGGGCTACGGCGCTGATGTCGTTCTGGCGGGCAACATCTATGACGAAGCCTACGCCAAGGCCTGCGAGATCTGCGAGGAGACCGGCGCGGAGTTCATCCATCCGTTCGATGACGAGGACGTCATGGCCGGCCAGGGCACCATCGCGCTCGAGATCCTGCGCGACCTGCCGTTTGTCGACATGATCTTCGTTCCGGCCGGCGGCGGCGGACTGATCTCCGGTGTCGCTGCCTGCGCCAAGCAGATCAACCCGCGCATCCAGATCATCGGCGTACAGGCCGAGGGTGCTCCGGCGATCGCGAATTCCTTCCGCGCCGGCGAGCGCAAGCCGTCTGATTCCGTTCACACCATCGCGGACGGCATCGCGGTAAAGACTCCGGGCGAAAAGACCTTCGAATATATCCAGAAGTACGTAGACCGCGTTGTCACGGTCTCCGACGACGAGATTGCCTCCGCCGTCCTGCTGCTGCTCGAGCGCTGCAAGCAGGTCGTTGAGACCTCCGGCGCCGCTCCGCTCGCGGCCGTGCTCAACAACAAGGTCGACGTCAAGGGCAAAAAGGTCGTCTGCGTCCTGTCCGGCGGCAACATCGACGTTTCCTTCATCCACAAGATCGTCGAGAAGGGCCTCATCACCCGCTGCCGTCAGCTCAAGTTCTCCGTGCTCATGCCGGACGCACCGGGCGCTCTCGAGCGCTTCTCGCATATCGTTGCGCAGCAGAACGCGAACATCATCCTGTTCCAGCATGACCGCGTACAGACCGACCTCGAGATCGGCGAAGCGATCATCCATGTCGTCTGCGAAGTCGGCGGCGTAGACCACGCCAAGCGCCTGATCGATACCCTCGGCCGCGAGGGCTACCGGGTATTCACCTCGCAGATTTAAGGCGGCGCCTCACAAGCTCTGTCAGACCGCCGGCATTTCCGCCGGCGGTCTTTTCAGATATACACAGAGATAAAAACGCAACGTGCATTCTGCACCAGAGCCGGTAGGTAGCCCGGCCGTCCTGTGTCTTTCGCAGGGTAAGTAACCCTCCCTCCGGGTCGTCCCTTCTCTGTTCCACATTTTTTCAGGAGGGATAACCATGAGCAGAATCAAATCCAGGCTGACCGTGTTTTTCGAGGAACCGTTCTGGGTCGGCGTGTTCGAGCAGGAGACAGACGGCGTCATGCGCGCCGCCCGTGTTGTGTTCGGCGCGCAGCCGACCGATGCGGAGGTATTCGAGTTCGTGCTCAGGCACGCAGACCGGCTCCGCTACAGGCCGCCGGTCGAAGGCAGACTGTCAAGGGAGACCGCGAACCCGAAAAAACGCCGCCGCGAGGCGGCGCGTGAGACCGGCCAGCGCGGCATCGGCACCCGCTCGCAGCAGGCTTTACAGCTTGCGCGTGAGCAGAGCAGGCTCGAAAAACGCGAGAGCAGCCGCGCACGCCGTCAGGCCGAACAGGCCCGAAGGTTTGCGCTCCGCACGGAAAAGCGCCACGAAAAGCACCGCGGCCACTGATTTTGCGCAAAGAAAAGCACAGAGGTTTTATTTTCCTCTGTGCTTTTTGTTTTACGCTTCTGCGCTGTCGAAGGCCGCGAGCGGACGCGGACGGTGGTCGAGCAGCGCGCGCTCGACGCTCCAGTAGAACGACTGCTCGCCGAGCAGCTCAACAATACCTGCGCGGCGCAGCATGGTCATCGTAGCGCTCGGAACGCCGCATACCACGACGTCGATGCCGCGCTCCTTGAGCTCGCGCAGCATGGGCAGCAGCGTCTGCGCCGCCGAAACATCCACGCTCGGCACACCGCGCATGGAGAGCAGCAGCGTGTCGCAGCGGCCGATATGCTCGGGCAGCTCCTCGAGCGTGCCGATGTTCGCGAACAGCAGCGGCCCGGTAATGTATGCGACCATCGCGTTGCTATAACGCTCGCTCAGCGTG
Source organism: Agathobaculum hominis (assembly GCF_014288055.1). Lineage (NCBI taxonomy): Bacteria > Bacillati > Bacillota > Clostridia > Eubacteriales > Butyricicoccaceae > Agathobaculum > Agathobaculum hominis. The sequence continues at coordinate 4,245 of NZ_JACOPK010000010.1, read as the reverse complement.
TCATCGTCCGTTCTGAGCCGGGACATATCGACGCGCTCGTAGTTGATCTGGAGCTTGGACAGACGGGCAACCATCAGGATAAGACCGAGGCCGACGCCGACAACGATCGCGACCGTCAGATCGAACACGATCGTGCACGCCATGGTGACGATGAACTTCGCCATCGCGCCCTTGAACTTGTGCTGGAACACATAGCGGATCGCGCTCCACTCGTTCATGCGCCATGCCGTGACCATCAGCACGCCGGCGAGCGCCGCCATCGGAACGTTCGAGATGATCGGCGCGAGCACGAGCATCATGATGAGCAGGCCGACAGCGTGGAAGATGCCGGTCAGGCGGGTCTGTGCGCCCGAGCGGACGGCAACCGAGGTACGCGCGAGCGCAGCGGTCGCCGGAATGCCGCCGAACATCGGCAGCACCATGTTGCCGACGCCCTGCGCGAACAGCTCCTGGTCGTTGTTCAGCTTGACGCCGGTCGCTCTGCCTGCGCTCGCGCCGCACAGCAGACTCTCCAGCATATTGAGCACAGCGATGGAAAACGCCGGTGCGAGCAGTGTCGGAACCGTTGCCCAGTCGATCTGAGACGGCGACAGGCGGTCGGGCAGCATGAGCGACTTCGGAATGTCGCCGACGGTCGCGATGTCCAGCTTGAAGATCATGGTAGCCGCCGTCGCGATGATGATGCCGACGAGCGACGCCGGTACGACCGCGTTCCACTTCTTCGGGAAGAATACCATAAGCAGAACGATGAGCAGCGCAACGATGGTCGTCGTCATGTTCGGATGAAAGCCCAGACGGCTGTAGCTTGCGAGCTTGGCGAGCGCCGAGCCGCCCTCAGAATGCGTGCCGAAAAAGTTGTCGATCTGGCCGAGCGCGATGATGACCGCGATGCCCGATGTAAAGCCGGTGATGACCGGCGCCGGTACGAACGCGGTCAGATTGCCGAGATGCAGCACTGCCGCGATGATCAGCATGATGCCGGCGAGAAAGGTCGCCACGAACATGCCCTGCATGCCGTAGGCGCCGATCAGCGAGCCGAGGATGGCCGCCATCGCGCCGGTCGGACCCGAGATCTGATAATATCCGCCGGTGAGCGCCGAGATCACGAGACCTGCAACGATCGCCGTGACCAGACCGCAGGCCGCCGTAGCGCCGGCGGACACGCCGAACGCCAGAGCGAGCGGCAGAGCGACCGCCGCGACCGTGAGGCCGGCCATCAGATCCTGCGACAGCTTTTTGCCGTTATAGCCTGCAAATTCCCGTCGGAGCTGCTTAAAAAAGCTCATTCCCATTTTCATTCCCCTTATAGATGTATTTTGACACAAAAAAATTCCGCGTGTCGCTGCGGAACCATCGGAAACGCCTGCGTTCCCGCGCCGGACCTCCGGCATTTTCTTTTTCTCGCGGTACGGCCGCGCCTGTGTCATCATCTCCTTTATCGAAAGAATCCCCTTATTTCTCTCCGCTGCGTCAAAAGACGCAGATATATAGTTATTATATCATCGTATCTGCGTAAAGAAAAGTATAAATTTCGTTCGAATTTTTTCTCTGTTTTGTGGCAAACGCAAAAAAGACTGCCGCGGCAGCCTTTTCTGACGGCGCGGCAGTCTTCTCTTATCCTTTCCGGCGGCGCGGCTTTTCCTCCTCGCCGACCGACACAATATAGTTATGGCGGTATTTGTTCGGCGGCATACCGACGTTCTTGGTAAACTGAAGATTAAAATAGCTCGACGAGTCATAGCCGACCATCTCCGCGATGCGCGTGACCGAGAGCTCGGTCGTGATGAGCAGGGTCTGCGCCTCTCCGATGCGGCGGCGCAGCAGATACTGCACGGGCGAATAGCCGCTCATTTCCTTGAACACATGGGACAGGTAGTACGGACTGATGTGCATGGCCTCGCCCATGCTCTGAAGCGTGATCGGCTCCATGTAGTGCCGGTCTATGTAGTCCTTGATGCGGCGGCCGAGGATATGCGGCGCATCGGCCGGTATCTCCTGCGCCCCGCGCGCACCCTCGGTCACGGTGAGGACGGCGACGAGCAGCGCGTGCATCAAACTGCTGCAGAACAGCTCGGCGTGCGGCTCTCCTGCCGCGAGATTGCGGAACATCATCTCAAACAGTGCCTTCAGATCCGCGAAATACCTGCCCGTCGGGAACACGTAGCCTGCCTCGTCCGGGATGAGCGCGTTCGGGCGCAGGCCGGGCATATGCAGTCCCCCGACCCCGACACAGTAGCTTCCGACCTCCATATCCGGCCCGGATACCTCGTCATGCACCACGCCGGCGTTATACACGAGCAGATCACCGGCCTCGATGACGGTTTTCTTGTCGTGAATGAGATATTCGCTCGAGCCGCTGCAGATCAGGATCAGTTCAACGGCATCCTCGTGCGCGTGCATGACGCGCGGATGTGCGCTCGCATCCGGCCGGATCTCGCTGACATAGAGCAGCTTCGGCTGATTTTCGCCGGTAAAGATCGGCTCGATCTGCTTTTCCACAAAACACTGTACATTCAGGCTTGGCTGCGGCATGGTTCTCTATCCCCTCTCTGCGCGATTTTTCCTGTTCCAGTATAGCACGGACAGTCTGTGCATGACAACAAAAAAGGACCTGTCGAAACAGATCCTTAGCTGGTCGAGGTGACAGGATTTGAACCTGCGGCCTCTTCGTCCCGAACGAAGCGCTCTACCAAGCTGAGCCACACCTCGAAATGATGGTCGCCGTATCTCGCAGCGACTTTTATATTATAACGCACGGGCCATGTTTTGTCAAGACTTTTTTCATCTTTTCAAAACCGGTCTGCGTAAAAGAGAAAAACAAGCGGCAAGCTTTTAACGGCTTGCCGCCGTTGGTCGAGGTGACAGGATTTGAACCTGCGGCCTCTTCGTCCCGAACGAAGCGCTCTACCAAGCTGAGCCACACCTCGATTTGCTGTCTCACGTTCTCCGTGACAGCTTTTATATTATATCGCGCATTTCGTCAGATGTCAACACTTTTTTCAAAAAAATTTTCCATGTATTTTTCAAAGCAGCAGGGCGGCAGAATGCCGCCCTCAGTCTGTCAATGAAATCCATTTAGGGAGATGTCGCTGCTGTCGCGCGGCGGCACGCATGAAATAGCAATCACTTCGTGATTGCATAAAAACCGGGGGCGTGTACCTCGGTTTTTATACTTCCGGAGGGAGAAAGTTTCCGAATGGGAACTTTCGGACGACTCGTGTTCTGCGAAGTCAGAACACACTTGTCGGCGAAACTATAGTTTCGCGACAGTCTTTGCCGCCCCGTTCTCCCCTGCTTACAGTGTCTCGACGAGCGTTTTCACGTACTCACGGAACACGCCGCCGCGCTTTTCCGCGATCTCATTGACCTCCGCGCCCGACAGCGGCTTGTTCAGCACACCGGCGGCCATATTGGTGATCATGGCGATGCCGAGGACGGGCAGACCGCAGTGCGCCGCCGCGATGACCTCGAACACGGTGGACATGCCGACCGCATCCGCGCCGAGCGTGCGGAACGCGCGGATCTCCGCCGGGGTCTCGAACTGCGGGCCGTTCACGCCGATGTATACGCCGCGGCGCAGCACCGTGCCGCACTGTTCCGCCGCCGTGAGCGCCTTTTCGCGCAGCGCCGGTGCGTAGGCGAACGTCATGTCCGAGAAGCGCGTGCCGAGAGAGGCGTCATTCGCGCCGGTCAACGGACTCTTTCCCGTCAGGTTGATATGATCCTCGATCAGCATGAAATCGCCCACCTCGAAGCCGGTGTTGATGCCGCCCGAGGCATTCGTGACGACGAGCGCCTGAATGCCGAGCTCTCGCAGCACATAGACCGGATAAGCGATCTCGTCCGGCGCGTAGCCCTCGTAGCCGTGCAGACGGCCCTGCATACAGACGATGCGGCGGCCTGAGAGCGTGCCGCAGACCAGACGGCCTGCATGGTCGGGAGCGGTCGAGACGCGGAAATGCGGGATATCGCCATACGGGATGCAGACCGGCTGCTCGATCTCCTCCGCGAGCGGGCCGAGGCCCGAGCCGAGGACGATGCCGATCTCCGGGATAAACGGCAGCTTTCCGCGCAGGAAATCCGCCGACTGCTTTACTTCATCATATGTCAGCATGGTTTGTCCCTCCTCGTATAATAAGTTAAAAGTAAATAGTTTCAGGTATCAGCAGGCTTTGAGGTGCCCGTGATACAATAGCTGTAGGACAGCAGGGTCAAGTTCTTGGACCTCCAGTTGAGCCGCAAGGC
>NZ_JACOPK010000009.1:0-127234 GCF_014288055.1 Agathobaculum hominis | reverse complement strand
GCCTTGCGGCTCAACTGGAGGTCCAAGAACTTGACCCTGCTGTCCTACAGCTATTGTATCACGGGCACCTCAAAGCCTGCTGATACCTGAAACTATTTACTTTTAACTTATTATACGAGGAGGTCTGAATATGGAAAAACTGAATTTAACACAGGAATGGGATAAGGTGTTCCCGAAAAGCGACAAGGTGGATCACAAGAAAGTAACCTTTCACAACCGCTACGGCATCACACTGGCGGCGGATATGTACACGCCGAGGGGCACAGAGGGCAAGCTGCCCGCCATTGCCGTCAGCGGTCCGTTTGGCGCGGTAAAGGAGCAGTCCTCCGGTCTGTACGCGCAGAAAATGGCGGAGCTTGGCTTCTTGACGATTGCCTTCGACCCGTCCTACACCGGCGAGAGCGGTGGTACACCCCGCTATGTCGCTTCGCCGGACATCAATACCGAGGATTTCTGCGCAGCGGTAGACTTCCTTTCCGTGCAGGAGAACGTTGACCCGGAGCGCATCGGTATCATCGGTATCTGTGGCTGGGGCGGTATGGCGCTCAATGCCGCTGCCATTGACACCCGCATCAAAGCGACCGCTGCTATGACCATGTACGACATGACCCGTGTAACGGCCAACGGATATTTTGATGCTGAGGATTCTGAGCAGGCACGCTTTGAGAAGAAAAAAGCCATGAATGCACAGCGCACTGTAGATTACAAAAACGGCGCCTATGCGCTGGCGGGCGGTGTGGTCGATCCGCTGCCGGAGGACGCACCGCAGTTTGTAAAGGACTATTATGCCTACTACAAAACGCCACGTGGCTATCACTCCCGCAGCCTGAACTCCAATAACGGCTGGAATGTGACCTCCTCGCTGTCGTTCCTGAATATGCCGATTTTGCACTACAGCAGCGAAATCCGCTCTGCCGTGCTGCTGGTACACGGGGAAAAGGCGCACTCCCGCTATTTCAGCGAAACAGCGTACAGCAAGCTGACCGGCGATAACAAGGAATTGCTCATTATCCCCGGTGCAAATCACACTGACCTTTACGATCAGATGGACATCATTCCGTTTGAAAAGCTCAACGCATTCTTTACGGAGTATTTGAGATAAAGCGGCATATTATGTGTTTCTGCGTAAGCATCTGGAGAAAGGCGTATATCAAGTTTCTGCTGTTTCTGCATCGGATGTGGCGTATATCAAGTTTCTGCTGTTTCTGCATCGGATGTACTGAAACAAAATATTTAAGCCATTGAAGAATCGGAATTTGTCTACGATACGTGTAGGTTTGTCAATGATGTGTTACCCATAAGGAAAAGCATTTAGGAAGTAGTCCGGAGATTTCCGGTTAAGTGGCCGGATAGAAAAATGATTGTAAGTGCGTTCTCGGACGGCAAGTTGCCGTTTGAAGTCCTGTGCCTTGGTGTGTATGGCTTGATCAGCTTGTAACGAATATTAAGCTGCTCTAAGCTGTTTTCTAAGAGCGTTGGCTTGGAATTTTTAGTACCAAAGTTCGGGAAATCGTCTTGACAATGTGCAGCTTGTGTAGTATTATAAAGGAACTTGAATACTGAAACCCTCTCCACCACCGGGTGGAGGCTAAAGGGCACACAGAGTTTTTCCGTAGGTACGGCATGGTTTACCATGTTATAAGGAAAAGCTCTGTGTGCCCTTTTCTTTTTTATCATGTACCATTACAAGGAGGAAAAAGCAATGAAAATCAAGCCGTTTGCCGTAGAAGAATGGATGAACGCCTGGGAGGTCGGCGCCAAGTATAACATCGCTGAAACATGTGTGGACTCCATCAGTATGAATGAGCTATTCGAGCTGACAGGGGAAGATAAGACGGAATTTTTGAATCGTTTGTGCGCACGCCGTCTGAGCTACGGCGATATTGAGGGTTTGCCAGAATTCCGTAAAGGTGTTTGCGGCCTTTACAAAACGCTGAACATTGAAAATATTGTGCCGACCCATGGGGCATCCGGAGCAAACCATCATGTATTCTATTCGCTGATCTCTCCCGGTGATCGTGTAGTGAGCATCATGCCGACATATCAGCAGCTTTATTCCATCCCGGAATCCTATGGAGCAGATGTTCAGATCCTTCATCTGAGTAAGGAAAACAATTATTTGCCGGACTTAGAAAAACTGCGCCGTTTGGTGACACCTGAAACAAAAATGATCTGCATCAATAACCCTAACAATCCTACGGGTGCGCTGATGTCTGAGCAGATGCTCCGGGAGATCGTGGAGATTGCGCGTTCCGCAGATGCCTGGATTTTGTGCGATGAGGTCTATCGTCACCTTTCACAGGAAGATGACTGGTGTCCTTCCATTGTGGATCTGTATGAAAAGGGCATTTCGGTGAGCAGTATGTCAAAGGTTTTTTCTCTGGCTGGTCTTCGGCTTGGCTGGATTGCAACGCACGATATGAGCGTTGTAAAGAGCTGCCTTTCTCATCGGGATTATAATCTTGTGAGCTGCGGTGTATTCGATGAAATGCTGGCAGCAGCTGCGCTGAAGCACAGCGATAAGCTGCTGGAACGCAGCCGAAAGATCGTCCGGGAGAATTTGCAGATTCTGGACAATTGGGTCAGCAGTGAGCCTCATGTCAGCTATGTAAAGCCGAAAGCCGGCACTACGGCATTGGTTTATTATGATCTGGACATTCCTTCCTACGAATTCTGCGAAGAAATGTACAAGAAGACCGGCGCGTTTGTGACTCCCGGCGACTGCTTTGAAGTGCCGCACAGTATGCGCATCGGTTATGCCTACGGAAAGCAGGATCTGATCGATGGCCTCAAGGCCATCAGCGAGTATATTGCAATGAAAACCCGGTAAAAGAAAGGAGAACTCCCGATGAATATTCCCTATATTTCCGCAGAAGAAGTTCGAAAAAATCTTTCGATGGAAGATGCGATCCAATGCACAGAGAATGTTTATAAGCTGAAAAGTCAAGACAAAACCGTTGTATGGCCTACCATTTTCTATGAATTCGACCCCGGCCATGCAGATATGGATATTAAATCCGGTTATCTGCCGGAACAGCATATTTTCGGCCACAAGACGGTTGCGTTCATGGAAGCAAATGTGCAAAAAGGCCTGCCGGATCTTGTGGGTCTGATTGCCGTGTTCAGCTCGGAAACCGGTATGCCGCTTGGCCTTGTGGACGGCTCCTCTGTGACCGGAATGCGCACTGGTGCGGCAGGAGCCATTGGTGCAAAATATCTGGCCAGAAAGAATTCCCGGAACGCTTTGATTGTCGGCACCGGCAATCAGGCACCTTTCCAGATTGCTGCGTTGCTGAAGGCGTTTCCCGCGCTGGAAACGATCCGGATCGCCAATCCGCATAACGCAGGACATGCTGCTGCATTTGCGTCGAAGATTCGCGCAATGCTGCAAACCGATTTTGCAATTGAGGCAGCCTCGGTAACCTTCGAAGGAGTTTCTGATTTGCAAGAAGCCGTATCCGACAGCGACATTATCATCACAATCACGCCTTCCCACACCCCGCTGATTCAAAAAGAATGGGTCAAACCCGGCACACATTTTTCCTGCATTGGTGCAGATATGGCGGGCAAAGAAGAAATTGATTCCCAAATTTTTGAGAATGCCATTGTTTTTGTAGACGACCTCGAACACTGCAGGGACGCCGGAGAAATTGAGATTCCCCTGAAGCAGGGCACATTGTCTGAAGATCGAATCTGTGGAGAGCTTGGTGATCTCATTCTTGGAAAGGCTGCGGGTCGTAAAAGCGATACCGACATCACGGTGTTTGATTCTACTGGCATGGCACTTTTGGATCTTGCCGTGGCAGATTTCCTGCTCAAGAAAAATAGGTGAGAATGGGAAGAAGATGGAGCAACCCTGGGAGGATAAGTGATGAGCAATGTTCTGCTTTTTATGTTTGTGTTAGGTTTTACTGGCAGCAGCCTACCAGAAAATCCCATTACAGTGTTTTGCTAAAGAAATCCGATGGAGCTATACCCTGGATTGTTCTGTATTCTCTGGGTGACATTTTGACGATAGACTGAAAAGCGCTTGAAAACTTTCCCTGGGTTTGGTAGCCTGCCTGGGAAGCAATATCCGCGATCGTGTCATTTGTTTCCCGTAATAATTTCATAGCCTGACGCACTCGAAATTCCTTCATATAGGTGGCGATAGGCTGGCCGTAGACTGCCTTGAATATCTCCTTTAGAGTGGAGCAAAAATATGCTCTAAATCGGAACAGGACGGGATTGCGGATGGCTTTCCGGAGCAAAATCGATCCCGTAACTGGTCTGCCTCCACGCCGGCATTCCTTAAAACTTCCGGGCAAATGGAAGAGAGCTGTTTCAGATCCACGGAAATGGAAATTCCCTCTGAATATCCAAGGGGAAACATCATGGCGGAGTCCGCGCAGCAGGCCATACTGTGTGCTGTCACATCACCTGTACCTAAATAGACGGCAGTACCGCCTTGCATATTCCAACGAAGTCTATCTTACCATAGGCCGGAGGGAAAAGAAACTTTACTGATGAAGCCCACTAACTGAATATCATCCGCTCCCATAAAAGCGCCTTTTCTCTCTCGGATTGTCCGAAAATCCCGGCTTCCGGGGCAGTAGTCCTCTGTCTGCATACAACGAATAATGCCAAGCTTCATATTGGTTTCTTCCTTAAATCAATCTGTCATAAACCCTGCAAGAGCATCCCTTCTAACTTCATGTGATATTGTTCCAGCACATCTTTCAGCGTGATTTCCTGCATTCTTTGTTCCGCTGTTTTTTGAATGTCCAAGTAAAAATCCCGCAGCACCAGTTGGATATTTACACCCACGCCACAGGCAGGATTGGTGTGGATGTCCTGATGGAGCAGGGGCTTGTTGCCCTCTACTGCCCGATAGGCATCCAGCAGAGTGATTTTCTCCGGATCACGAGCCAGAGCAGGTCGGGGATGTCCCTTCACGCTGACCAGCAGTCCACCCTTCCGCAGGGCGGACATGAGCTGGCGCACATAGGCAGGATTCGTCTGAATGCTCTCTGCCAGCTTGTTACTGGTCAGGTCGCAGTCTGGGTACAGAGCGATAAAAGCCAGAATATGAACAGCATCGCTAAGGCGGGTGGGATATTTCATGGCCTGATCTCCTTTTTGTTTTGGTGTTATTTTTATTATAACAACATATTGACAGTAGTGCAAGAGGGTGCTAAAATGATTTGAAGTAAGAATAAAAATAACACCCATTCGAAAGGAATGGTGAAAATGAACTTCTATGATGATCTGGTCATGCAGGCCCAGATGAATTATTCCAGGCACTATCCTATCTATGCTTCCGGCAGTACGCCTTATCAGCTGACTGACAAAAAGCCGGTGCCGTACAGCGAACAGATCCATCGTTTGGTACAGGAGGTAAAGGAAGCTGACTGTGTGGTAGTGGGCGGGGCCTCCGGCCTGTCCGCTGCCGGTGGTGGAGATTTTTACTACGAGGACAGCGACTCCTACCGCAAATACTTCCGCCCTTTTGCCGAGAAGTATCACTTCAAAGGTGCTTTTGCAGGGATGATGCACCCCTGGAAGACAAGGGAAGAGTATTGGGGGTATCTCGCCACCTTCCTTCACACCACCCAGACCGCACCTGTGCGTCATTCCTATTTGGATTTAGACACTTTGCTGAAAGGCAAGGACTTCTTCATCCTCACCACTAACCAGGATACCCAGTTTGTCAAACTCTACCCGGAGGAGAAGGTGGCGGAGGTCCAGGGGGATCACCGCTTCTTCCAGTGTGCCGCCTGTTGTACCGATGACACTTGGGATGCGGTAAAGCCGGTGGCTGATATGGTAGCCGCTATGGGGGATGGCACGAAGATTCCCACGGATCTCATTCCCCGATGTCCCCACTGCGGCGGTGAGGCATTCCCCTGGGTGCGAGGATATGGGAATTTCCTGCAAGGAAAGAAATATGAAGAACAGTATGAAAAAATTTCTCGCTACGTACTGGAACACAAAGACAGCAAAATTCTGTTCCTGGAGTTGGGCGTGGGCCGCATGACTCCCATGTTTATTCAAGAACCTTTCTGGAACCTGACCCTCAGCTTTCCCCATGCTCGATATATTGCTGTCAACAACAAGTATGACTTCCTGCCAAAGCAGTTGGAGGACAAGGGCATGACCATTGTGGCCGACATCGGGAAGGTACTGCAAGATGCACGATTCGTTATGGCGGAGAACGAGGAGGTTACGGGCCATGCCTGATCTCAAACCTATCGCAGTAAAAATCAAAGAAGCGGACGCTATCCTGATCGGGGCCAGTAACGGCCTGTCCATCACCGAAGGACTGCATTTGTTTGCAGATAATGCAGCCTTTGATGAATTGTTTGGAGATATTAAACAAAAATACGGCTTACATTGTATTTTGCAGGGCATGATGGCCGGATGGCCTAGCGAGGAGGAAAAATGGGCCTTCTGGGCCCGGCTCATCCATCATTACTGCGGGCAGTACCAGCCTACGCCGGTGATGAACGATTTGAAGGCCATTGTGGGAGAGAAAGATTACTTTGTCGTCACATCAAACGGAGAAGGTCACTTTGAACTGTGTGGCTTTGATCCGACGAAAATCTATGAAATCGAGGGCAACTGGTTTACGATGCAGTGTGCCCGCCCCTGCCACGACACCCTCTATTCAAGTTTAGAGGTGGCCGAAAAATTATCGGCTGCTGAACAGGGCGGACATATGCCTACAGAGTTGGTGCCGCGCTGTCCCAAGTGCGGAGGTCCCATGGACATCCACATGGGCGCGGGTCAGAGAATGATTCCGGATACCGCTGCCCAGGCACGGTTCCAAAACTTTCTGAAAACCTACCACGGAAAGAAAATGGTGGTTCTGGAGCTGGGCATTGGCTGGCGCAATCAGCTGATCAAGGCTCCGATGATGCGCCTGGTGGCCGGCGAGCCAAACGCCACTTATGTGACCATCAATCTGGGGGAGATCTACATTGCGGACAATATCAAAGAGAAGTCCTTCGGACTGGACGGGCGGCTGAATGAGCTGTTGCCTGCTCTCCGGGAGGCTTGCGAGGCATGACGATTCCGGAGCAGGTTCAAAATGACTATACGAATGCAGCGGGTGTCCGAAGGATAAATGGTACAGCCCGCCGACACTTGGCTCAATGATGATAGGGTTGGTGTGTTTGTATGTCCGGACGGCATCCGGCCTGTTATTTTTCTCTTGGAGGCGGAGTAAGGAATGCAATGGAAAGATAGAAAAATCCGATGCCATTGGGTGAACCCGGCTAATACCACTTATCTGCGATACCATGACGAGGAATGGGGCAGACCGGTCCACGATGACCATATACTGTTTGAAATGTTGATTTTGGAGAATTTTCAGGCAGGTCTCACCTGGGAATGTGTCTTAAATAAACGGGAAGCGTTTCGCCGTGCTTTTGACGGGTTCGATTTGCGGAAAGTGGCATCTTATAGCGAAGAAAAATTGACGGCTCTGCAAGCTGACTCTGGAATCATCCGTAACCGGCTGAAAATACGAGCCGCAGTGGTCAACGCACAAGTGTTTCAAAAGATACAGCAAGAGTGGGGCAGTTTTGACCGATACTTATGGCATTGGACAGATGAAAAAATCATTCAAGAAGTAGACAAGGTCAGCTCTCCATTATCTGATGCCATCTCAAAAGACTTGAAAAAACGGGGCATGAAGTTTGTGGGGACCATAATTATCTATGCCTATTTGCAGGCGGTGGGAGTTATCAACTCTCATGAATCAGGTTGCTTCCTGAATCCTTTGCAGCCGTAGAGAATGCAAAAAAGCCGGGAAGTTGACCCCAATTGTCAATGCCTCCCGGCTATTATCATGCAGATATTAATATAGTTAGAATCATGGTATATATTTCATTCCCCATTGAGAAATGGCGTAAAAGACCGGCAGCAGGTCACGACCTTTCTCAGTAAGGAAATATTCCACCCGCAAGGGCATCTCGTTGTATTGGATTCGCTGTATCAAATCATCGGCTTCCAACTCTTTGAGGGCATTTGTCAGCGCCGTATTTGTAATTGGCTTTAGCATCTTTTTCAGTTCCCCAAACCGCATGGGGCACTTGATGCACAGTTCATAGAGAATTTGGAGTTTCCATTTGCCCTGCAGCATTTGAACCACCGGCGTGACCGGGCAGTTTCCCTCGCCGGTTAGAATGACACTGCCAACCTTTTCTTTGAATTCTTCATAAGTCATAATTGGATCGTTCCTCGTCTTTTACGGTATATTTTTTGATACCAGGTATAAATAATTTGCGTACTTGAACAAAAATTGCTATCAGATATAATAAATATATCACGGGTTGACCATGCAGTCAACGACTGAAATTTCTTAGAAAGGTCTGAATTTTATGAAAGAACTGAACATTATGGAGGCTACTGTTCTGACCTCTCCCAATCCGCTGACACTGATCTGCTCTAAAAAGGAGGATGGTTCTACGAACCTGGCTCCCATTTGCTTTGTGTCTTACCTCTCCTTCAATCCGCCTATGGTGGGCTTCGCCACTGGCAAACAGTCCCACACCGGTAAGCAGGTACGAGAGACCGGCAAAGTCATCGTCACTGTTCCCGGTGAGAGTCTGGCTGGCGCAGTAATGGCCTGCGGAGCGTCTACCGGTGCCGAGACCGACAAGGTGGCCGCCAACAACATCGAGATGATGGCTGTGGAGGGCAGCGACATCCAGATTCCGGCGGACACCCGGCTGGCGATGGTAGCTACCTTGCAGCAGTCGGTGGAGGTGGGCGACCATATCCTGCACATCTGTCAGGTGGACAAGTTCCTGGGCGATGAGGACAAGAAGGGCCTGTATGCCTGGAACGGCTTCGGGAAAGCTGCACCTGCGGCAGAAGGCTAAATCTTAAAACGGTAAGGAGGCATCAGCGGTGGCTGTTTGTATTAAAGACTGTATTCAAAACATGAATCTGGTGATCGGCTGTACGATCGGCTGCAGCTACTGCTACGCCAGAAACAATGTTCGTCGGTTTCACATGATCGACGACTTTGAAAAGCCGGAGTTTTTTCCAAATAAGCTGCGGCTGATGGAGAAAAAGCGCCCACAGAATTTTCTGCTCACCGGCATGAGCGATTTTTCCCACTGGAAGCCAGAGTGGCGGGAACAGATATTTGACAAGATGACTGAAAACCCACAGCATCAGTATCTGTTCTTGACTAAGAGACCGGAGGGCATCGTCTTTTCCACCCCATTAGACAACGCTTGGTTTGGTGTAACTGTTACCTCCAGTAAAGAGAAAAACCGTATCCGGACTTTGCGGGAGCATATCCATGGCGGACATTATCATGTGACCTTTGAACCGATGTTTGATGATGTTGGCATGGTAGACCTTACCGGAATTGAGTGGATCGTCATTGGGACTGAGACCGGACATAGGAAGGGCAAAGCTGTATCGAAACAGGAATGGGTGTGGAACCTGACACATCAGGCCCATGCGCTTGGTATCCCTGTATTTATGAAGGAAGATCTGCTTCCTATCATGGGAGAGGCACATATGGTACAAGAATTTCCCCCGGCTTTTTACCGGGTATTGGAGGAACAGAAGACATGGCAGAAGTAAAAGAGAGCAGCATTTTGATTCAGGATGTAGAAACCAAAAATATTATGACAAAATCCACCCTGCCGGTGGGAGGCTATTCCGTCAATCCTTATGTGGGCTGTACCCATGGCTGCAAATACTGCTACGCCTCGTTTATGAAGCGATTTACCGGGCACACCGAACCGTGGGGTACATTCCTGGATGTGAAACATTGGCCGGCAATCAAAAATCCGCAAAAGTACAAAGGGCAGCGCGTAGTCATCGGTTCAGTGACCGATGGCTATCTGCCCCAGGAGGCTCAGTTTCAGAACACCCGGAAGCTTCTTGAACAGCTCCGGGGCAGTGAGGCAGAAATTCTCATCTGTACCAAGTCAGACTTGGTAATCCGTGACATCGACCTCCTGAAAGAACTGGGAAAGGTCACGGTTTCCTGGTCGATCAATACGCTGGACGAGGATTTCAAAAACGATATGGACGATGCCGTCAGCATCAAGCGACGGCTGGATGCCATGAAGCAGATCTATGATGCGGGCATTCGCACCGTCTGCTTTATTGCCCCTGTCTTTCCGGGTATCACGGATTTTGAGGCTATCTTCCATCAGGTCAGAAATCAATGCGACCTGATATGGTTAGAAAATCTAAACCTGCGAGGCGGATTCAAAAAAGACATCATGGACTATATTTGTAAAAAATATCCTGACTTGGTTCCGCTGTACGACGCTATCTACAACAAGGGAGACAGAAGCTACTTCCGTGGTTTGGAGGATCAAGCGAAACGGCTGGCACAAGAAAACAGCTGTCCCTTCGTGGACAACGAGCTGCCCTACGGACGAGCAGAGCCTGGGCACCCGGTCATTGTGAATTACTTTTACCATGAGGAAGTGCGTGGCTCGGAAAACAGCGGGCGACGCAACCCCAAAAAATAATTTGTGAAATAAATGGGTTCTGACATGGAGCTGTGCTTCAATGTCAGGACCTTTTTTAGCACTGTTTACCCATTCAGAAGTTTTCTTAGCCTGACTTCTTACACCAGGGAAGAAACAGTCTCCCGGCAGGCCATTCTCAGTGACGAAAGAAAATCGCGGAAAGTGTTCCGGTTGCCCTTATCAGGGCACTGGAATGTGCCGATAAAAGCTGCATTTTGCCAAAGTGACCTCCAAGGGAAAGAATAGTTGTAATTTTACCGTCTGTATGTTAAAATAATAGAATTACAAGACTCCCGGGAGGGAAAAATTATGAAGGAAAAGAGTGCGCTCATCGCAATGAGCGGCGGCGTCGACAGCTCGTGCGCGGCCTTTCTCATGCGAGAGCAAGGCTACGAATGCATGGGCACGACCATGCGTCTTTATCGCAACGAGGATCTTGGTGCGTGCAATTTCCGTACCTGCTGTTCGGAAAAGGACATCGAGGACGCGAGCGAGGTCGCGTTTCAGCTCGACATTCCGTATGAGGTGCTTGATTTTACTGCGGATTTTCAGGATAAGATCATCGAAAAGTTCATCCGCACCTATGAGGAGGGCGGCACGCCCAATCCCTGCATCGACTGCAATCGTTTCATGAAATTCGATAAGCTGCTCGATTTTGCGTTCGCGCACGAGTTAAACTACATCGTGACCGGACACTATGCGCGCATTGAGCGCGATGAGAACACCGGCCGGTATATCCTGAAAAAAGGCGTGGACGAGGGCAAGGATCAGAGTTATGTCCTCTACAACCTCACGCAGCATCAGCTCGCGCACACGATCTTTCCGCTCGGCGCATACAGCAAGACACAGATACGCGAGATGGCGGAAAAGCAGAGCTTCTGCAACGCGCGCAAGCACGACAGTCAGGACATCTGTTTCGTGCCCGACGGCGATTACGTCGGCTTCATGGAGCAGTACACCGGAAAACGCTATCCGTCCGGCGATTTTATTGACGAAAACGGAAAAAAGATCGGCACGCACGCCGGCGCGGTGCGCTACACCATCGGTCAGCGCCGCGGTCTGGGTCTGCCGATGGGCGACCGCGTTTACGTTTGCGCGAAGGACATGGAAAAGAATACCGTGACCGTCGGGCCGGTGGAGTCGCTGTTCGCGACGCGCGTCATCGTCCGCGACATGAACTGGATTTCCGTTCCCGGACTGACGGGCGAAATGCGCGTCAAGGCAAAGCTGCGCTACCGGCAGAAGGAACAGCCGGTCGTGGTCTCGCCGCTGGACGGCGGCCGCATCCTGCTGACGTTCGACGAGCCGCAGCGCGGGCCGGCGATCGGTCAGGCAGCGGTGCTGTACGACGGTGATACGGTCGTTGGCGGCGGTACGATCTGCGGCGTGCCGAAGGATGGGGAGGTCTGCCGATGAGCTGCTGCGGCGGTAACTGCGCCGGCTGCCCGGGCGGCGGCTGCTCCGGCTGCGCAGGGAAGGGTGGCGCGATCACGCTCCATCCGGCCGAGATCGACATCCTGCGCGAGCTGGCAGTCTGTCCGTTCCTGCCCGTCGGCCTGAACTCGCGGACCGGCGAACCGTTCTGTCTGGAATTTCCGGACATGGATGAGAAAATTGTGCCGCTGGCGCTTTCTGTGCTTGAAAAGCGCGGTTTTATCCGCGTCGATTACGATATTCCGCTCGCAGGCTTTGCCTATGAGGGCTATGAAGTCTGCTTTCGAAGGGGAAGTCTTGCCCTTACCGCCAAAGGACAGGACGTGATTGAGAGACTGGCGGTTCAGGGCGTAAACTGACCCTGTTCAACAGCTGAGAAAGGTAAAATATGTTCCATAAAACAAAAGGAAAAAAACCGCCGACACCGGCTGAGATCCGGCAGCGTGTGCGCCGCCGGATGACGCTGCGCGGCGTGCTGGCGTTTTTTGTCGTGCTGACTATGATCCGTGCGGCGTTCATGCACCGCTTCGAGAACATTTTCGTCTGCGTTCTCGCGCTCATACTGCTCGCGCTGCCGTCGATCATCGAAAAACAGCTCGCCATCGATATCCCGCCCCTCATGGAGGGCATTATCTACTGCTTCATCTACGCGGCGGAAATCCTCGGTGAGATCAACTCTTTTTACACGATCATTCCCGGCTGGGACACCATGCTGCATACGATCAACGGCTTTCTGGTCGCGGCGGTCGGCTTCTGTCTGGTCGATCTGTTCAACCGAAGCGAGCGCTTCACCTTCCGTCTGTCGCCGCTTTTCCTGGCGCTTGTCGCGTTCTGCTTTTCCATGACGGTCGGCGTGCTGTGGGAGTTCTTCGAGTTCACCTGCGATCAGGTGATGCACACCGATATGCAGAAGGACTATGTTGTTCATGAGATCAATTCGGTCTCGCTCAATCCGGACGGTCTGAATACGCCGATTCATGTGCCGATCGAGAGCGTTATCGTCAACGACGAGGACTGGACCGAGGAGCTTGGCGGCTATCTCGACATTGGTCTTATCGACACGATGAAGGATCTTCAGGTCAACTGCATCGGTGCGATCGCGTTTTCTGTGATCGGATTTTTCTATGTAAAGCATCGCGGCAAGGGCAAGGTCGCCGCCGCGTTCATTCCCGTGGTTCTGAATGAGCCGGGGGCAGAGAAAGAAAACGATAAAGAAAAACAATGACAATAGCAAACCCCCGGGGAACATTCCCCGGGGATTTGCTCTGTAAGGACTATTTTACGCTTTCGATCATCGCGCACAGCTCATCGTCGCTGAGCTTTTCGGTCGTGATGAGAGCAAAGCTGTAATCGCCGTCTGTCCACTCGACGATATATCCGGTCGAGTCCTCGTAGAGCGCAGCGTCCTTCGCGGTAAGCGTGCGCTTTTCGCCGGCCGGATAAATGCCGTCGAATGCGCTCTCGCCCTCGCCCATATAGTAGCAGATGCTGTTCTCGCCCTTTTCGTAGTGGACAGTCGCCGTGCCGAACGAGTCAGCCGCGCCGGTGCACGCATAGCCGCCCGGCAGTTCCATCGGGAGACGAAGCGTGAACGGCAGATTTTCCGCAAGCTCTGCGGTCGTGCCGTACTCGACGACCTCGCCCGTCGCACTCGGCGGCAGTGCCTGCACCGGATCGTCCTGCGGCTGGCGGTTCAGCAGGGAAGCGCCGCAGATGACGACCGCAAGGCAGGCCGCGAGTGCGCCGTAACGGCGCAGCGGCACGGTATTGCGCGTGGATTTCGGCTGTTTTCCGGCGTCGAGCGCCGCGTGCGCCCGAACGAGCATATCCGGCGTGACATTGATATGCTCCATCAGTCGATTGTATTTATTCATCGAAATCATACGCCTCCTTCAGCCTGTCGCGCAGCATCGCGCGGGCGCGTGTCAGACGGGAACGGATGGTCGATGGGCGCGTCTGCAAAATGGACGCGATCTCTTCGGTCGAGCAGCTCTCGTGGTAGAACAGATGGATCGGCTCGCGGTAGCTCGGCGGCAGCTCGCGCACCGCATCCCACACAAAGCTCAGATCCTCGTCCTCGGGGCAGGGACAGCTCTCGTCGATGGCTTCCGTGCGGCGGAACCACGCGGAGCCGAGCCTGTTCTTGCTCGCGTTGACAGCAACGCGCAGCAGCCACGCCTTTTCGTGCTGCTCGCTCTCGAACACCGGCTTCGTGCTGAAATATTGCAGAAATGTGTCCTGCATGACGTCCTCCGCATCACTTCTGTTGTGGAGATAGGCGTAGGCTGCGCGAAAGACCGCGTTGCCGTAGCGCTCGAACAGCCGGGTCAGCTCGGCATGCGTCTCGCATGCGGCGCGGCCCTCGCGGAGCGAAGCGGCGAAGCACAGGATGCGCCGCCACAGGCTGCCCCTTCGGGGTGATACAGCTTGATACATGAAATTCACCTCATCGAATTTTTCGTTTCTATCCTTAATACAGCTGAGAGACGCAAAATGCTGCAAATTTTTTTGATTTTCTTTGCAGCAATTTCCCTAAGCCGATTGTATCTATGGCGAAGGCGGAAAATACGGTCAAAAAATTTTCTCAAAAAAATTTATGTTCCGTGCAGCATTTCCGCTCCCTCACTTGTATCTATGGCGAAGGACAAAAACAGTCGCCCGAAAGGGCGCATATGAAAGGACGATTTATTATGAAAAAGACGATTTCTCTTATGCTCGCACTGGCCTCTATCAGCTCGATGGGCGTATCCGCGATGGCGGCGAACGACACGGGCGAGCCGATGGTCATCGCACCGGCGCCGTCGGTCGTTGCGACCGCGCAGCGTCAGTTTGTCGTGAACGGCAAGGCGATGCAGCTCGACAGCTACACGACCGAGAACGGCACGCTCATGGTGCCGTTCCGCGCGCTCGCCGAGGCTCTTGGCTTTAAGGTAACATGGAATAACGGCGAAGTCAATATCAACGACGGCGAAATGCAGTGCGACCTGCGCATCGGCGAGGAGAATTACTTCGTTTATACCGCCATCAAGGATGTGATCGGCATGTCTGCACCGTTCACGCTCGGCTCCGCGCCGGTGCTCAAGAACGACAAGACCTATGTACCGGTCAAGCTGTTCGTGCCGCTCTTCGGTAACAACGATGCGGCGGTTCAGATCACGGACACGACCGTTACCATTGATAAGGACGCCGAGTCCGGCGATTCCACGGAAATCCCCAATCCGCCGACCAAGCATAAGGACATCGCTTCGCTCGAAACGGCGATCGGCTTCAAGCTGATCTGCCCGACCCTGCCGGACGGCTACAAGGCGGACAGCTTCATCGACATTTCGGGTGAAGTCGCTGAGGTAAACTACACGAACGGCGCGGATACGGTCCGCTTCCGCATGAAAAAAGGCGACGAGGCCGACATCAGCGGCAACTATAACGTCTATGCTGTCAAGAAAACGCTGACCGCAGGCGATACTACGGTTAATGCTGAGGGCAATGAGAGCATCAGCAAGGCAACCTGGACGAAGAGCGGCTTTGCGTTCTCGCTGACATCGGAAAAGGGCCTGACCGACGCAGCTGTCATCGCGGCCGTCAAGTAAAGCTGCGCACTTGACATCCGGCCCCGCGCGCTTTATCATAAAGGATAAAGTAACTTGCGGGAGGCAGCTATGGTACGGGAAATCATGAAGGACGAGGTGTTCCTCGCGGAGGCGTCGGAAAAGGCGACGGCGGAGGACACGGAGATCGCGCGCGATCTGCTGGAGACGCTCGAAGCACACAAGGCAGGCTGCGTCGGCATGGCGGCGAATATGATCGGCGTGCACAAACGAATCATCGCGTTCGATAATGAGGGCAGCTATATGGTGATGTTCAACCCCGAGATCGTCAAAAAATCGGGCGCATACGAGACTGAGGAAGGCTGCCTTTCGCTCACGGGCACGCGGAAAACCCGCCGCTGGCAGTCGATCAAGGTGCAGTATCAGAACGAGAAAATGCAGATACGGCTCAAGACCTTCACCGGCTGGACCGCGCAGATCATCCAGCATGAAATCGATCACTGCAACGGCATCATCATATAAAAGGAAATGAAAAAAGCAGAAGAAAATGAAAAGGCACGCCAAAGGCGTGCCTTTTCGCGCCCTTCGGGCGCAGTCTCCTGCCGAATTTTGCCTTCGGCAAAACAGGCAGGACAGGCGCTCCGCAGAGCGCCGCATAAAAATCTCCAAGAAAGTCGGGGCGTGTACCTGACTTTCTTACCTCTGCCCGCGCCGTGGCGGCGCGGCCTCGTCCGCCGTGCGGACGAGAGGGGGTTATCGCCCCTGGTTTCTCCGGAACCGGGGGCGTATCTAAGGGGGACAGCGTCCCCCTTAGAAAGCGCGTCCGCGCACCTTAGCCCGGCGGCCAGGTCATATCACGGCCGGAGAGCACGTGAAAATGCAGGTGGAATACGCTCTGACCCGCCTGTTCTCCGATGTTGGAGACCACGCGGAAGCTGTCCATGCCCTTTTCCTTTGCAACTCGGGCAATGACCTCAAAGCAGTGCGCAACGATAGCACTGTTGGTCTCGTCTACCGCAGCGACAGACTTGATGTGCTGCTTCGGGATGACGAGAAAGTGGGTCGGCGCCTGCGGATCAATGTCGTTGAAGGCGTAGCAGATATCATCCTCATACACCTTGCTCGACGGGATCTCGCCGGCTGCGATTTTACAGAACAGACAATCCTCCATAGATGATCGCTCCTTTCTGAAAGTTCGGCATTGCCGCAGAAAAGCCTGCGGCAATGCCTGTTGATTTATGCCTTAGAGCAGCGCGTCAACGATGTTGTTGACCGCCTCGAGTGCTTCCTCGAGCTTTGCCGGATTCTTGCCGCCGGCAGTTGCGCTGTCCGGACGGCCGCCGCCGCCGCCGCCAACGATCTTCGCGACTTCCTTGATGATCTTGCCGGCGTGTGCGCCCTTCTTGACGGCCTCAGCGCCGCAGACGCAGAGCAGGCTGACCTTGTCGCCGTTTACAGCGGACAGAACAGCTACCATGTTGTCCTTCTTGCCCTTGATGTCGTCGCCCATCGTGCGCAGCATCTCCGGGGAGGCATCATCCAGCTTGGTCGCAACGACTTCAACACCCTTGACATCGCGCGAAACGTTGAACAGATCGACCATCTGCATCGCAGCGACCTTTGCGCCCATCTTTTCGAGCTTCTTGTTCAGGGCGCGCATATCGTTGATCTGCTGCTCGACCTTGACGACAAGCTCGTTCGGGTTGGTCTTGAGGGCGGCAGCCGCCTCGTTCAGAACAGCCTGACGCTCGTTCATCATCTGGAGGACAGCCTTGCCGGTAACGGCCTCGATACGGCGGACGCCGGCAGCAACGGAAGCCTCGCCGATGATCTTGAGCGAGCCGGCCTTTGCGGTGTTGTCGAGGTGAGTACCGCCGCACAGCTCGATGGAGTCGCCGGCCTGTACCACGCGGACGGTCTGGCCGTACTTCTCGCCGAACAGCGCCATAGCACCCTTCTTCTTTGCCTCGTCGATGGACATTTCCTCGGTAATGACCGGGCTGCCTGCCAGAATGGCATCGTTTACGAGCTCCTCGACCTTCGCCAGCTCCTCGGGAGTCAGCGCGGCGAAGTGGGTGAAGTCAAAGCGGATGTGATCGTTTGCGGTGTAGGAGCCTGCCTGCTCAACGTGGTCGCCAAGAACCTTGCGGAGCGCTTTCTGAAGCAGGTGGGTGGAGGTGTGCGCACGGCAGATCGCCTGACGGTAAGCCGCATCGACAGAAGCGGTAACCTCGTCCTCAACGGAGAGCTCGCCCTCGGTGACAACACCGATGTGCATATACTTGCCGTCCTTGGTCTTCTGAACGTCGGAAACGGTCATTGCGCCGTTCTTGCCGGTGATAACGCCGTGGTCGCCGATCTGGCCGCCCATTTCTGCATAAAACGGGGTGCGGTCGAGCACAACGGTGATCTTCTCTCCCTTGGCGGCCGCGCCGGAAACCTCGCCCTCGTTTACGATGGCAAGGATCTTTGCGGACTCCTCAAGGGTGTCGTAGCCGTCGAATGCGGTCTTGATGGACTTGTCGAGACCGAGATCCTCGCTCTGCCAGCCGAGGTCGCCCATCTTCTTGCGGTCCTCACGGGCACGCTCGCGCTGCTCGTTCATCAGGCGGTCGAATTCCTCGCGGCTGGTGGTCATGCCATGCTCCTCGAGAACCTCGAGCGTCAGGTCGATCGGGAAGCCGTAGGTGTCGTACAGCTGGAATGCGTCGGCGGCGGACAGCTCCTTGCCGTCGGAAGCCGCGATCTTGTCGTTCAGGATAGCAAGACCGCTGTCGATGGTCTTGTTGAAGCTTGCTTCCTCGTTCTCGATGACCTTGTGGATATACTTCTGCTTCTCGACCAGCTCGGGATAAGCGCCGCCGGACTCCTTGATAACGGTGGAGGCGACGTCGGACATGAACGGCTTGTCGATGCCGAGCAGCTTGCCGTGACGAACGGCGCGGCGCAGCAGGCGGCGCAGAACGTAGCCGCGGCCCTCGTTGGACGGGATAACGCCGTCGCAGATCATCATAACGGTGGAGCGGATGTGATCGGTGATAACGCGCAGGGAAATATCGGTCTTGTCGCTCTCGCCGTAGTGCTTGCCGGCGATCTCGGAAACCTTGTTCGTGATGTTGCGCACGGTATCAACGTCGAACAGGGAGCCGACGCCCTGTACTACGCAGGCCAGACGCTCGAGGCCCATGCCGGTATCGATGTTCTTCTGCTTCAGCTCGGTGTAGTTGCCGTTGCCGTCGTTGTCGAACTGGGAGAATACGTTGTTCCAGACCTCCATGTAGCGGTCGCAGTCGCAGCCGACGGTGCAGCCCGGCTTGCCGCAGCCGAACTCGGGGCCGCGGTCGTAGTAGATCTCAGAGCACGGACCGCACGGACCGGAGCCATGCTCCCAGAAGTTGTCCTCCTTGCCGAAGCGGAAGATGCGCTCGGGCGCGATGCCGATCTCCTTGTTCCAGATCTCGAACGCCTCGTCGTCGTCAACGTAGATGGACGGGTACAGGCGGTCCGGGTCGATGCCGACCCAGTCCGGGCTCGTCAGAAACTCCCAGCTCCAGTGGATCGCTTCGCGCTTGAAGTAATCGCCGAAGGAGAAGTTGCCCAGCATCTCGAAGAAGGTGCCGTGGCGCGCGGTCTTGCCGACGTTTTCGATGTCGCCGGTGCGGATGCACTTCTGGCAGGTGGTGACGCGGTGGCGCGGCGGCTCCTGCTCGCCGGTGAAATACGGCTTCATCGGCGCCATGCCGGAGTTGATGAGCAGAAGCGACGGGTCGTTCTGCGGGATGAGCGAAAAGCTCGGCAGGCGAAGATGACCCTTGGTCTCGAAGAAACTGAGGTACATCTCGCGCAGCTCATTTAAGCCTCTGTACTGCATAGGATTTATTCCTCCAAAAATGAATTAACGAAACTGAAAATGTATGAAAAACAAAAAAAGCCTCCGCCCGAATGTCAAGGGCGAAAGCATGCTTCCACGGTACCACCTTGATCTGCGCGCAGCAGCGCCGCGTGCATCTCAGCAATCCGGTATCGAGGATCAGACGGCCGGTTCAGCGCCGGCTGCTCGGAAGTGGCTGCTTTCCGCGCCGGACAAGGACTTGCACCGAATGTCCTCTCTCTATGGAACGGCGGATGGAAAACTCGTTTCCTCATAGCATTTTCGATATTGCATATCTATTATGACACCGAAATTTCGTATTGTCAACAGAAAAAACGAAAATCCGGCGTCCGAAACAGAGCTGGAAAATGAAAATTTTCCATTCCGCTTGACCGTTTGAGGTCAATTTTCGCCCCGAACCGGCATATATATGCAGGGGTATTTTCCTGCGGAAAGGAAGGAACTGAAGCATGAACACACAGTTCAAGGCGGCGCGGGCAGAAAATTACCGTGTTTCCGACCGCTCGGCGGCGGATATCCGCTATCTCGTCATCCATTTTACGGCGAACGACGGCGATACCGCGAAAAACAACGCGGATTACTTCGCAAGGGAAGCGCCGGGCGTGTCCGCGCACTTTTTCGTGGATGAGAAGGAGATCTGGCAGTCGGTGCGCGAAAAGGACATCGCGTGGCACTGCGGTACGAGAGGGATGTATTTCCATCCGTACTGCCGCAATGCGAACAGCCTCGGCATCGAGCTTTGCAGCCGAAAACAGGGCGAAAAGTATTATTTTGCGCCTGAGACCGTGAAAAACGCGCGGAATTTTGTGCGTTATCTCATGAAAAAGTACGATATTCCTCTCGCAAACGTCGTGCGGCATTATGATGTGACACACAAAAACTGCCCTGCGCCGTTCGTCGAGGACGCGGCAGCATGGCAGTCGTTCAAGGCAGGTTTGATCCAGCTCACAAAGGAGAAAAATATGACCGAAAAACAGGTAAAACAGCTGATCGCACAGGCGAAAACGGTTTACGATACCGCGGAAAGCGTCCCTGAATGGGGCAGAGGGACGGTGGATAAGCTGCTTTCGGGCGATTTTCTGCGCGGCACAGACGGGAAGCTCGCCCTCAGCGAGGAAATGCTGCGCGTGCTTGTCGTGCTCGATCGAGCGGGTGCGTTCGACCGCTGATCACGGCGTGTTGAGATCCCAGTCGATGGGCGTGAGACCGCAGCTTTTCAGATAGTCGTTGCACATGGAGAAGTGATGACAGCCGAAAAAGCCGTTGTACGCGGAGAGCGGGGAGGGGTGCGCCGCCTCGAGCACAAGATGCTGCGGCGCGGTGATGAGCCTGGCCTTGCTGCGCGCGTTGCCGCCCCAGAGCAGGAAAACGATCGGCTTTTCGTGATCGTTCAGCTTTTCGATGACATGGTCGGTGAACGTCGTCCAGCCGAGATTTTTATGGCTGTTCGCCTGTCCGGCGCGGACGGTGAGCGTGGTGTTGAGCATCAGAACGCCCTGCTTCGCCCATTTGGTGAGCGTGCCGTCCTTTGGCGGCTCGATGCCGAGGTCGCTCTTGAGCTCCTTGTAGATGTTCTGAAGGCTGGGCGGAACCTTGACGCCCGGCTGAACGGAAAAGCACAGACCGTGCGCTTGACCGGGGCCGTGGTAGGGATCCTGGCCGAGAATGACCGCCTTGACCGAGGAGTAGGGGGTCAGACGCAGTGCGTTAAAGATGTATTCCATCGGGGGATAGACGGTCTGCTCGGCGTATTCCTGCTTGAGGAAATAGCGGATGCGCTTGTAGTATTCCTGATCGAATTCACCGGCGAGGACCTCGTCCCAGTCGTTGTTAAAATGAACCATGGTAAAAATGTCTCCTGCTCTTTTTCTTTGCTTTAATGATAAAGCGGAAAGCATTGCTTGTCAAGAAAGACCGCCGCAAAGCGCCTTTTACTATACCGTCAGCAGAGGGTAAACCTTTCCGCCGATACAGCGGCTTGCCGCTGGAGGCGACTTTACGCTCAAAGTGAGCGTGGACAGTGTCCGCCTTCGGCGGCCGGGGGACGCCGTGCCCACGGCGGGGGGCAAAAGGGGGCAAGGGCACCGTATGGTTCCCTTGCCCCCTCTTGACTCCCCCAAACCCTCCTTTAAGCCGCGACGCCCTTCGGTTGCGCGGCTAAATGCGAGGGGCCCACAGGGGCGTTTGTTGCTCCAAGGGTATATCCTTGATGGAAGCGGAGCTTTTCGCAGCGCCAATCTAACGCCCTGCACTGTCTGGCCGCGCACTGTTATGCGCGGCGGATAACGCAAGTTAACCTCAGGGCATAACAGCGTTCCAAAATCTGCCCGACGCACGGAACCGAGCCCCCGTAACCCCCGTTTCGCTGCACATCTCCGATGTGTCAGCGCAAAGGAAGGTAAGGGGAGTCAAGAGGGGACAGGAAACCATGCCTGGTGTCCTGTCCCCTTTTGCCCCTGTCGGTGGGTACCGACAATCCCTCGCCGCCGAAGGCGGCCACTCTTCGCACCCTGAGATAGGGCGTTTTTCGCCTCCACCGGCTTCGCCGCTGTATCGGCGGAACCGCTTACTCTCGGCAGAGGGTGAAAATTTTCAAATTCTGCTTGACAAGGGGCGCGGTGTATGATATATTCTAACTGTACTAAGACACACAGTACAGTTAATACACCGCTTCGGCGATGAAAGGAAGGAGGCGCGCAGAATGGTAAAAATCGACTATCGGGACGGACGGCCTATCTACGAACAGGTGGCGGACGGCATCGAAGAGCTGGCATTGCGTGGGGCTTTGCCGGCAGAAACGCAGCTGCCCAGTGTGCGGCAGTTTGCGATGGAGCTTTCGATCAACCCGAATACGATCCAGCGCGCATATGGAGAGCTCGAACGGCGCGGCGTGATCTACGCCGCCAAGGGACGGGGAAACTTCGTCTCGGACGTGGGGGACAGACGCGAGGAGCGGCTGCGCGAGGTGAGGGCCGAAATGACGGCTCTCGCCGGCAAGGCCCGCTCGCTCGGTGCGGATGACGCGCAGCTGACTGCGTGGGTGACGCAGAAAGGAGAGGATAGCAAATGATCAAAGCGGATAACGCAACCAAGCGTTTTGACGACATCACGGCGGTCGATCACATCTGCGCGGAGGTTCAGAACGGCTCGGTCTACGGACTGATCGGCTCGAACGGCGCCGGCAAATCGACCTTCCTGCGCATGCTCGCGGGCATTCTGGCGCCGGATGAGGGCGAGGTCTGGATCGACGGAGAGAAGGTCTTTGAGAACACCGCGGTAAAGAACCGTTGTTTTTTCATCTCGGATGAGCAGTTCTTTTTCCCGAACAGCACGCCGCAGGACATGAAAAACTACTACCGTCGCTTTTACGACAAATTCGACGAGCAGCGCTACTTCAAGCTGATGAGCGCCTTCGGACTCGACGAGACGCGCAAGATCCGCACGTTCTCCAAGGGCATGAAAAAGCAGGTCTCGGTCATCTGCGGCGTGTGCAGCGGAACGGATTACCTGTTCTGCGACGAAACGTTCGACGGACTCGACCCGGTCGTGCGTCAGGCGGTCAAGAGCCTGTTCGCGGAGGACGTCGCGGAGCGCGGTCTGACGCCGGTCATCGCGAGCCACAACCTGCGCGAGCTGGAGGACATCTGCGACCATGTGGGTCTGCTGCATCGCGGCGGCATCCTGTTCTCGCGCGACCTCGACGAGATGAAGCTCGGTATGTATAAGGTACAGTGCATCTTCGGCGCACCGCTGCCC
This sequence comes from Agathobaculum hominis, assembly GCF_014288055.1. Classification (NCBI taxonomy): domain Bacteria; kingdom Bacillati; phylum Bacillota; class Clostridia; order Eubacteriales; family Butyricicoccaceae; genus Agathobaculum; species Agathobaculum hominis. The sequence goes on along the minus strand of NZ_JACOPK010000009.1, from coordinate 104,117 downwards.
GAGGACGCATGGAACGGCTTCGACCTGCTCAAGAAGGAGCAGCGCGGCTCGCTCTACACCATTACCGCACGCGGCGAACGCGACGAGCTGATGGCGAAGATCAACAAGATGAACCCGACGTTCTGCGAGCTTCTGCCGCTGACGCTCGAGGAAATCTTTATCAATGAAACGGAGGTGGCAGGCTATGATGTCAAGAAGCTCCTCTTCTAAGGGACTGGTGCGCGACGGCGTGCGCCGCAGCCTGTGGGCGGTCGTTCTCTCGACGCTCGCATTCGTGGTTTCCATGCTCCTGCCCTCGCTGATGAATATGCAGCAGGCGCTGGAGAACCGCAAGGGTATGATTGTCGATGGCGCGAGAGCGTCTGAGCTTGCGCAGAGCTGGAAATCCAGTCTGGCGGACGCAGCGATTTACATCGGCGGCGAGAACGCGCTCGTAAAGCTCGCCGTTATCCTGCTTGCCGTTGTGGCCGGCACGGCGATGTTCGCCTATCTGCACGACAAGCGCAAGGTGGACTTTTACCACAGCCTGCCGGTTTCGCGCGAAAAGCTGTATCTTGTGAATTTCGTAACCGGTGCGGTGTGCGTTATCGCGCCGTATCTGGTGCTCCGCGTGCTGACGCTCGTGTGTGCGCACGCGATGGGCTTCGGAGAAGCGGTTTCTGTCGGTACGTACCTCGGTGTCATACTCTGCGACATCCTCTTTTTCCTGCTGATGTACGCGATGAGCGCACTTTCGACCATCCTCTGCGGCAACACGATTATCGCGCTGCTGCTTCAGCTGTGGGTCTATCTCGCGCCGCTCGCGATTCAGATGATGCACGAGGGTCTGCTGAGCCTGTACTGCAAGACCTACGACAGCATAAGCTACAGCGACCTGTTTAATCATCTGCGTCTCAGCCCGGCCGCCACCTATTTTATGGTCAACGGCGCGAACTACGGCTCCGGTCTTGCGGATAACTTCATCCGCGCCGGTAAGCCTGCGTATATGCTGCTCGCGGAGTACGCCGCGGCGGCGCTCTTTATCATTGCGCTCGGCGTCTTTGCCTTCCGCCGCAGAAAGAGCGAACGCGCGGGCACGGCGCTGGCGTTCCGTCCGCTCCGTCTGCCGGTCAAGGCGTTCATGTGCATCGTCATGGGCACGGCGTTCGCCATCGGCTTCCGCCTGATCGGCGGCAAGTTCTGGCTGTGGCCGGGACTGGTGTTCGGCACGGTGCTGTTCCACTGCATCATCGAGGTCATCTATGCGTTCGACCTCCGTGCGCTCGTCAAGCATCCGGTGCAGATGCTCGCCATCCTTGCGGTGACGGCGCTGCTCATGGTCGGCATGCAGAAGGACGTTCTCGGCTACGACCGCTGGCTCCCGGACGAGAGCAAGGTCGCGTCCGCCGGTCTGATCGACTACGGCGACTCCGCGGCGGAACTGACCGAAAAGGAAAATATCGCGGCGCTCTGCCGTCTGGCGGAAATCGGCCGCGAGGCGACGCTGAACGCGGACTCGAACGATACCGGAACCGCATTTCTGGAGAGCCATTCGCTGCAGTTTGCCATGCAGAACGGCACGGTCAAGACGCGCAGCTACAAGCTGCCGGTAAGCGAAGAGGTGCGCAGCCTGCTGAACAAGGTCTACGGCTCGTCCGAGTACAAGCTCAAATCCAGCTCGCTGTACGACCTCGACCTCGATAACGCCCGTGTCACCGACATGACCTTCTGCGTCAATCAGCTGAAGTACAACAGCGAGACCATCACCGACGGCGAAAAGGCCGCCGAAATCGTAAAGACGCTGCGCGAGGAGCGCCTGACCTACACCGAGCTTGCCAAGCCAGTCATGTCGTTCAACATTACGACCGACGCCGAAGCGAACAACTACGCGAACGGCATTGTGACCGACCGCGACGTCAAGACGCTTGCGCTCATCAAGAAGTATTTCGGCCTTGAGCCGCAGTCCATCGCCCCGGATACCGTGTCGCAGGTTGAACTGGACTTCTACGTTCCCGGCGAGGATACGTGGGTCGGCCTCAACGTGACCGACCGCGCGGACATCGCGGCGCTCCTCAAGGACGCGGTAGCGACCGGTACGATGCGGATGTATGGTAACAGCGACTTCTACGACCTGATTTCCTTCAAGGACAACGCCCGCGTAAACGTCACCCCGGCGGTGGGGGACGGCTGTAACTACTATGAGATATCCTACCCGTACGACAGCTTCCCGACGAGCATCGTTGAGAAGTACCGCCCGGCGGCGGAGAAGCTGGCAGCCGACCCCTACGCGAACGCCGCGACCGCAGACGGCGACATCATGGTGACGCGCTCGGACTCTCTCGGCTGATACTTCGTCAGAGTAACCAAACTGGAAGAAACCTGTTTGTAGAAAGTGCATAATAAAATCGGAGAGAGAAAAGATTTCGGTTCGGAAATGCTGAAAATACACGGATTTTCGAAAAACCACTTTTCTTTCTCCGGTTTTATGCTATAATGTAATCAGCAAAAAGGGGACTGCGGTATGGCAGTCTGTGAAAGAACTTCCCAGATTTACATTCAGGAGGAAATTACAATGACCAGAGGCATTCGCGTAAAGAATACGGACGACATTCAGAAGATCAACAAGATCGTTACCAAGTACGGCTTCGACATCTGGATTCACGGCAAGAGCGGCATGGTAGACGCCAAGAGCCTGCTCGGCATGTTCCTGCTCAGCCTGAACGAGCCGCTTCAGATCGTTCTCGAGGACGACGAGGATCCGGCAGCAGTCAAGGCTCTGTTCAAGGACCTGGCTGAGTACCTCGAGATCGACGACGAGGACTGATCCGGTTCCGCTGAAAGGCGAAATTTTCCCCCTGCTTTCCTGACGAAGGCAGGGGGTTTTCTTTTTCGCCGGAATGCGGTATAATAAAGGATAACAGCCGAAGGGGATCGCCTGCGGTGAACTCGGAAACGTGAGGACTTAAATGCATGAAAATCATGGTGATAGACGGAAACAGCATAATCAACCGTGCCTACCACGGCATCCGGCCGCTCTCCAATCATGAGGGCACGCCGACCAACGCGGTCTACGGTTTTCTCTCGACGCTCTTCAAGCAGCAGGACGAGGAACGGCCCGACCGCACGGTCGTATGCTTCGACGTAAAGGAAAAGACCTTCCGCCATCTGAAATTCGATACCTACAAGGCGACGCGCAAGCCGATGGACGAGGAGCTTGCCGTGCAGATGCCCATCGTCAAGGAGGTGCTCGACGCGCTCGGCATCGTGCGCTGCGAGCTGGCGGGCTATGAGGCGGACGATCTGCTCGGCACGATCAGCCGCCGCGCAAACGAAAACGGCGACGAATGCGTCATCCTCACCGGCGACCGTGACTCGCTTCAGCTGGTCGGCGGCGGAACGGTCGTGCGCCTGGTCAAGAGCGCCCTCGGCAAGACGACGTATACGAGCTACACGCCCGAGAAATTCCGCGAGGAATACGGCTTTGACCCCATCCGACTCATCGACCTCAAGGCGCTCATGGGCGACTCGTCGGACAACATCCCCGGCGTCAAGGGCGTGGGCGAGAAGAGCGCCAAGCAGCTGCTCGCGGACTTCGGCACGCTCGACGGTATCTATGAGCATATCGACGACGAGCGCATCAAAAAGGGCGTGCGCACCAAATTACAGGCGGACGAGCAGGGAGCGCGCGACAGCTACTGGCTCGCCACCATCGACCGGAATGTACCGCTCGAGCTGGACGTTGCGCATCTGCCCGAACAGAAGATCGACCGCGAGGCGCTGTACAGCCTGCTGACAAGGCTGGAGTTCGACCAGTTCATCCGAAAGCTCGGTCTGACGGAGGGTGAGGAGGCCGCCGCGCCGCGCCTGCCTGCACTGGAGCGCTGCACCATCGCCTCGGCGTTCGAGGCGTTCGGTCTCGTCGACTCGCTGACCGAGGCGGACCGCGTTTTTGTCCTTGCAGGGAAAACACTCGGTGCGCTCTGCCTGCTTTCCGGGGACACGGCGTATTTTCTGTATGCGGACGATATGGGGGACGCATGGAACGATGTGCTCGCGCGTCTGTTTGACGGCAGCGTGAACCTCGCGCTGCACGACGCGAAGGACATCATCAAAAATCTGCTGCTCCGCGGCATTGATCCGCGCGGCATCACGTTCGACACCGCTCTCGCGGCCTACCTCATCGACCCGGCGCAGTCGAGCTACGACCTGCCGCGGCTCGCGCTCGCCTGCGTGAACGAAATGCTTCCCGCGCTCGATCTGGACGATCCGGCGGCGCTTTCGCCGCTCGGCGGACGCGAGGAGACCGGCCGCTCTGCGGCGCAGTATCTCGCCGCGATGCGCGAGATCTTCCGCGAGATGAACGATAAGATCGAGCAGTTCGGCATGCGCCGGCTGTATTACGAAATTGAGCTGCCGCTCGAGCGGGTGCTCGCGGAGATGGAGAACGCAGGCTGCGCTGTCGCGCCCGATGCGCTGCGCACGTTCGGCGAACGTCTGGAAACGCGCATCCGCGATCTTGTGGATCAGATCTATCTGGATGCCGGCGCGGAGTTCAACCTGAACAGCACCCGTCAGCTGGGCGAAATCCTGTTCGAGCGGCTCGGACTGCCGGCTCCGAAAAAGACCAAGACCGGCTATTCGACGAGTGCAGAGGTGCTCGAGCGCCTGCGCGAGGACCATCCCATCATCGCACACATTCTGGAATACCGCCGCCTGACCAAGCTCAAGAGCACCTATGTGGACGGCCTGCTTTCCGTTGCGGACCCGAAGGACAACCGTATCCACACGCATTTTCAGCAGATGGTCACGGCGACCGGCCGCCTGTCCTCGACCGACCCGAACCTGCAGAACATTCCGGTGCGCACCGAGCTCGGGCGAGAGCTGCGCCGCATGTTCGTCGCGCCGGACAAGGATCATATCCTCATCGACGCCGACTATTCGCAGATCGAGCTGCGCGTGCTCGCGCATATCTCGGGCGACAGGCACATGATCGGCGCGTTCCGCACGGGACAGGACATTCATGCCGCGACCGCGTCCAAGGTATACCATCTGCCGATCGAGGAGATCACGAGCGCGATGCGCTCGTCCTGCAAGGCGGTCAACTTCGGCATCGTCTACGGCATTTCGGATTTCTCGCTCGCGCAGGACATCGGCGTGAGCCGAAAGGAGGCTGCGGCCTTCATCCGCTCGTATCTGGACAGCTATCCGGGCGTGGAGAACTATATGGAAACCATCAAGGAGACGGCACGCGAGCAGGGCTATGTAACGACGCTGTTCGGCCGCCGCCGTGCGCTGTCTGACATCAACAGCAAAAACTTCAACGTCCGCTCGGCCGCCGAGCGGATCGCGATGAACACGCCCATTCAGGGCACGGCTGCGGACATCATCAAGATCGCGATGGTGCGTGTGCGCGACCGCCTGAGGCGTGAAGGGCTGGAAAGCCATCTGATTTTGCAGGTGCACGACGAGCTGATTATCGAAGCGCCCCTCAAGGAGAAGGACATCGCCGCGCGCATCCTCACCGAGGAGATGGAGAACGCCTTTCAGATGGACGCGCCGCTCGTGGCGGAAGCCAAAAGCGGCATGAGCTGGTACGACGCGAAATAACAACGGACAAATATTTAGAAGGTAAGCAATATGGATCAGATCGTTTTTATCTGCACGGGCAACACGTGCCGCTCGCCGATGGCGGAAGGGTTCTTCCGCGCGCTGGGCGGCGAGGAAAAGACCGGACTTGCGGCGCTGAGCGCCGGAATGTACACCTCGGACGGTCTTCCGGCGAGCGGGAACGCGGTCACGGCCGCAGCTGAGCTTGGCGCAGACATCACCTCGCACCGCTCGCGCATGCTGACGCCCGAGCTTGCACGCGAGGCGAAATATCTCGTCTGCATGACGGGCGCACAGTATGACAACCTGTGCGCGGCGTTCCCGGACTGCGCGGACAAGGTGTTCACGCTCACGCCGGCCGATGTTTCCGACCCGTTCGGCGGCGATCTCGAAATCTACCGCCGCGCGGCGGCTGAGATCAAATCCGGCGTGCAGAGCATCATCGGGAGACTGGCAGGATGAACATAACGGAAATGCAGGAGAAGCATCTTCCTGCGCTTGCGGCGCTTGAAAAACAGTGCTTTCACGCGCCGTGGAGCGAGAAAATGCTGCGCGAGGAGCTTGGCGGCGGGATCTTCCTCGTCGCGGAGCAGGACGGGGAGGTGCAGGGCTATGTCGGCTGTCAGACCGTCCTGGACGAAGGTTATATCACCAACGTTGCCGTGTCGCCGGATTTTCGGCGGCGGGGCGCTGCGCGGCTGCTCATTGCGGAGCTGATCGCGCGGGCGAAGGAGAAGGGACTTGCGTTCGTCACCCTCGAGGTGCGCGAGAGCAACGCGCCTGCCATCGCGCTGTATGCCGGGGCGGGCTTTGCCCCGGTCGGGACCCGAAAAAATTTTTACAGCAATCCTGCCGAAAACGCGCTTTTAATGACGATAAACTTTGGATAACAGGAGGAATTGCCATGATGGAGCTTCGCTTTGTTGACGCAGAGAACACAGATTTTCACAGCCTGACCGCCAGACTGGATGAGTACTATTTTATGCTCGTCGGTGATGTGGAAAAACGCTACGCCAAATACAACCTGCCGCATCTGTTTAACTGCCGCATCGTTGCATACAAGGACGGTGCGCCTGCGGGATGCGGCGCGTGGAAGCAGATCGATGAAACGACCTTCGAGGTCAAGCGCATCTTCATCGCGCCGGAGTTCCGGCGGCAGGGTGTCGCGAGCGCGATCATTGCGGCGCTCGAACAGGACGCACGGGCGAACGGCTTCACGCACGCCATTCTGGAGACCGCGCGCACGACTGCGGACAGCGCCGCACTCTACACAAAAAACGGCTATCATGTGATCGACTACTACGGAAGCCCGGCAGGCGCTGAAAACTGCCTCTGCTTTGAGAAAAACCTGTAAACTGGAGTGAAAACCTTGAGAATACTTGCAATCGAGTCCTCCTGCGACGAGACGGCGGCCGCCGTCATCGAGGACGGACGGAAAATGCTGTCGAACGTTGTCGACACGCAGATCGCGACGCACGCGCTTTACGGCGGCGTCGTGCCCGAGATCGCCTCGCGCCGCCACATGGAGGCGGTCGTCCGCGTGACCGAGCAGGCGCTCGCGGACGCGGAGATGGATAAGCATGAGGTGGATGCAGTCGCTGCGACCTGCGCGCCGGGACTGATCGGTGCGCTGCTCGTCGGCGCAAACTTCGGCAAGTCGCTCGCGTTCGCGATGAACAAGCCGTTCATCCCGGTGCATCACATCCGCGGCCATATCGCCGCGACCTATCTGGCATATCCCGAGCTCAAGCCGCCGTTCCTGACGCTCATCGCCTCGGGCGGCCACAGCGAGATCGTCATGGTCAAGGACTATACCGAGTTCGAGATCCTCGGCGGCACGCGCGACGACGCCGCGGGCGAGGCGTTCGACAAGGTGGCGCGCGTGCTCGGCGTCGGCTATCCCGGCGGCCCGAAGATCGACGCGCTCGCGCAGAACGGCGACCCGAAGCGCTATAAGCTGCCCGACAGCCGCATCAAGGATGCGCCGCTCGATTTTTCGTTCTCCGGGCTCAAGACGGCGGTCATCAACCTCGCGCACAACGCCGAGCAGAAGGGCGAAACGCTCGACCGGGAGGGCCTTGCGGCCTCGTTCTGCACGGCGGTCGTGCATACGCTCGTGCCGCGCCTCGAGGAGGCGGTACATCAGACGCACGCGCGCAATGTGGTCTGCGCAGGCGGCGTCGCGGCGAATTCCTTCCTGCGCGCAGCGCTCTGCGACATGGCGAAGCGCACGCACACGCGGCTGTTCCTGCCGCCGCTTAAGCTCTGCGGCGACAACGCCGCCATGATCGGCGCGCAGGCGTACTATGAGTATCTCGCCGGCAACCTCGGCCACACGCTTCAGAACGCCTATCCGACCGCCGATATCGGACGCAATATCTGCGACCCGGCGTAGCTCCCGGATGACGGAACGCCCGGAAAACGGCGCAGCCGGAATGCGGACTGTCGGAAAAACGAAGTTTTTCGATAGACTAAAAGCGGATTTGTGAAATACGCCCGTAAATTAGGGTTTGCAAAAATCATAAAATGATGTAAAATAGAAGTGGTTTACGTCCTGTGCTTTGCCGCAGGGCGCGACCACTTCTGTTTTTTCATATTAAACTTTTGGGCACGGTGCGCCGCGGCGCATCGTGGAGAAGGCTGTGGAAGCCGCAACGACTGCCCTGAGATGAGAGGGCGGGGCGCAGAGCGAGGTTTCGTGCTGCGTCGGGACAAAAAGGAGCAATAGTACACATGGGTATGACAATCGCGCAGAAAATCTTAAAGGCGCATCTGGTAGACGGCGAGATGGTCGTGGGGCAGGAGATCGGCCTCAGGATCGACCAGACGCTCACGCAGGATGCGACCGGTACGATGGCTTATCTCCAGTTTGAGGCGATGGGCGTCGATCAGGTCAAGACCGAGCGTTCGGTCGCCTACATTGACCACAATACCCTGCAGTCCGGCTTCGAGAATGCGGATGACCACAAATACATCGGTTCTGTAGCCAGAAAGCACGGCATTTATTATTCCAAGGCAGGCAACGGCATCTGCCATCAGGTTCACCTGGAGCGCTTCGGCGCGCCGGGCAAGACGCTGATCGGCTCGGACAGCCATACCCCGACCGGCGGCGGCATCGGCATGCTCGCCTTCGGCGCGGGCGGTCTGGATGTTGCGGTCGCGATGGGCGGCGGCGCATATTACATTCCGATGCCGAAGATGGTCCGCGTCACGCTGACCGGCAAGCTGTCTCCGTGGGTCTCCGCAAAGGACGTTATTCTTGACGTTCTGCGCCAGATGACCGTCAAGGGCGGCGTCGGCAAGATCGTTGAGTATGCGGGCGAGGGCGTTAAGACCTTGTCCGTGCCGGAGCGCGCGACTATCACCAACATGGGCGCCGAGCTGGGCGCTACCACCTCGATCTTCCCGTCCGACGAGGCCACCAGGAAGTTCCTCGAGGCGCAGGGCCGCGGCGACGTATGGGTTCCGCTGGCTTCCGACCCGGACGCAGAGTACGACGAGGAGTACACCGTCGATCTGTCCGCACTCGAGCCGCTCGCAGCGATGCCGCATATGCCGGACAACGTAAAGAAGGTCACGGAGATCGGTGAGATCCCGATCAACCAGTGCTGCATCGGCTCGTGCACCAACTCTTCCTATTATGATATGATGAAGGTCGCGGCGATCCTCAAGGGCAAGACCGTCGACCCGAACGTTTCCCTGACCATCAGCCCGGGCTCCAAGCAGGTATTCAACATGCTCGCGCAGAACGGCGCGCTTTCCGACATCATTTCCGCCGGTGCGCGTATTCTCGAGTGTGCCTGCGGCCCCTGCATCGGCATGGGTCAGTCCCCGGAGTCCGCAGGCGTTTCCCTGCGTACCTTCAACCGCAACTTTGAGGGCCGCTCCGGCACGCAGGACGCGAAGATCTATCTCGTCTCCCCGGAGGTCGCGGCGGCGTCCGCTCTGGCAGGTCATCTGGTCGATCCGCGCACGCTCGGCGAGATGCCGGAGATCGAGATGCCTGAGCATTTCGTCATCAACGACAACATGATCGTAAAGCCGGCGGAAAATCCGGCTGAGGTCGAGGTCGTCCGCGGCCCGAACATCAAGCCGTTCCCGCTCGGCAAGGCGCTCGAGGCGTCCTATACCGGCAAGGTCGTGCTCAAGACCGAGGACAACATCACCACCGACCATATCCTTCCGGCCGGCGCGAAGCTGCTCCCGTACCGCTCGAACGTCCCGTTCTACTCCAACTACTGCTTCATCAACGTGGACAAGGATTTCCCGTCCCGCTGCAAGGAGCAGGGCGGCGGCATCATCGTCGGCGGCGCAAACTACGGTCAGGGCTCGTCCCGTGAGCATGCGGCGCTCGTTCCGCTGTATCTGGGCGTCAAGGCTGTCCTGTGCAAGTCCTTCGCGCGCATCCACAAGGCAAATCTGGTCAACTCCGGCATTATTCCGCTGACCTTCGCAGATCCGGCGGATTACGATGCGATCAATCTGCTCGACGAGATCTCTCTGCCGAACGTTCTCGAGGAAGTAAAGAACGGCGAGCAGGTCACGGTCGTCTGCGGCGGCAGGACCTTCAAGGCAGACTGCGAGGTCTCCGAGCGTCAGCGCCATGCGCTGCTCGCGGGCGGCACGCTGCTCTACGCGCGTCAGCAGGCGAACAAGTAAGAGCTGAAACCGGGGCGGCGGACAGGAGAGAATGTCTGTCCGGTCCGCCTTGACAGAATGACGTTAATTTGTTAAAATAATATCAATGCGACAGGAGGACAACCCAATGTCTATCGACCAGTCTGTTCTGGATAAATTTGAAGCAGTAGTAGAGAGCCAGCGCAAGCGTATCATGGATATGAAGGCGCAGGACGATTTTATTGATTATTCCAAGCTCGACAAGCTCATCATCGGCGTGTGCGGCGGCGACGGCATCGGCCCGATGATCACCGGCATGGCGCAGCACGCACTTGAGGTTCTGCTCGCAGACAAGGTAAAGGCCGGCAAGGTCGAGTTCCGCGTCATCGACGGCCTGACCATCGAGCGCCGCGCCGAGCTCGGCTGTGCGATTCCGCCCGACGTCATGGAGCAGCTCAAGCAGTGCCATGTTATCCTGAAGGGCCCCACCACGACCCCGCGCAAGGGCGATCCGTGGCCGAACGTTGAGTCCGCGAACGTTGCCATGCGCAAGGGTCTCGACCTGTTCGCGAACGTCCGTCCGGTAAAGGTTCCGGAGCTCGGCATCGACTGGACGTTCTACCGCGAGAACACCGAGGGCGGCTACGCTGTCGGCTCGCAGGGCGTGCAGATCGACGACGATCTGTTCATCGACTTCACCGTTGCGACCTCGCAGGGCTGCGAGCGCATCGCGCGTCTGGCCTTTGATTATGCGCGCAAGACCGGCAAGAACCGCGTTTCCTGCGTCACCAAGGCGAATATCATCAAGACCACCGACGGCAAGTTCCTTGATACCTGCCAGAAGGTTGCCGCAGAGTACCCGGAGGTTGTTTTTGACGACTGGTACATCGACATCATGACCGCAAAGCTGCTCGACGACAAGCGCCGCCGCGACTTCAAGGTCGTTGTCCTGCCCAATCTGTACGGCGACATCATCACCGACGAGGCAGCTGAGATCCAGGGCGGCGTCGGTACCGCAGGCTCGGCGAATATCGGCAAGCGCTACGCAATGTTCGAGGCCATCCACGGCTCTGCACCGCGCATGGTCAAGGAAGGCCGCGCAAAGTATGCCGACCCGTCCTCCGTGCTGCGTGCAGCCGTCATGCTGCTCGAGCATATCGGTGAGATCGAGCTGGCGAAAAAGCTCGACCGTGCGCTCGACATCTGCATGGTTGAGGAGCGCAAGGTCGTTGTGACCGGCCGCGATACCGGTGCGACCGCACAGGAGTTCACGGATTACGTTCTCGAGACGATCGCAAAGCTTTAATCCAAGTTGATAACAGTGGTGCGTGCCTTGCGGAGGGAGTTTGCAGGGCACGTGCGCATTCTCGGAAGCAAAGGAAGAAAATAACGAAGAGAGGGGAGAGACGGTGGAACACAGGCAAGAGGTATCTAAAGCGGTAATTCAGCGTTTACCGCGATATTATCGCAACATCTGCGAGCTGAAAGCCGAAGGCGCGCAGCGCATCTCCTCGCGCGCACTGGCCGAGCGGATGGGGCTGACGGCGTCGCAGATCCGGCAGGATTTCAACTGCTTCGGCGGCTTCGGTCAGCAGGGCTACGGCTACAATATCGAAAAGCTGCAGGAGGAGCTCGGCGCGATCCTGGGCCTGCGCGCAGGACGCACGGCGATTCTTCTGGGCGCCGGCAACCTCGGCCGCGCCTTGCTCAACAACTTCAATTTCTCTGCGAGCGGCTTTGAGCTGCTGTGTGCATTCGACGCCAGTCCGGAGCTGATCGGCCGCAGCTTTGGCGGCTATGAGGTGAGGGACGCAAAAGAGCTTGACCACTATATCGACGAACTCCACCCGGATGTTGCGGTGCTGACCATCCCGCGCGGCAACGCGCCGGCGATCGCGCGCAGTCTGGTCGAGCGCGGCATCCGCGGCCTGTGGAACTTCACGGGCGAGGATCTGCATCTGGAGGGACTCGGTGTTCCGGTCGAGAATGTACATCTGTCGGACAGCCTTATGACGCTGTGCCAGCTTGTCGGCATGGCTGAGGAGAACGAGGACTGAGACCATAAAACGAAAGGGAGAGCACGGAAATAGCTGTGCTCTCCCTTTCTTTTGCAGTTTACAGCAGATTGTTTCGAAACTGGGTGGGGGACTGGCCGGTTTTCGAGCGGAATGCCGCGATAAAATTGACCTCGCTCCGAAATCCCACGCGGAACGCGATCTCGCTGACCGAAAGGCCGGTCGAGTGCAGCAGCGATTTCGCCTCGTCGATACGGTGGAGCATGATATACTCATGCGGCGAAAAGCCGGTCGAGGCGCGGAAAATGCGCGAGAAATGCGATGTACTGAGGTTGACGTGCGCGGCGATGCTGCGGACCGGGAGCTCCTCGGTCAGATGGCTGTCGATGAAGCGCACAGCCTGCGCGACTGCGTCGTTTTCTGCGGGACTGTGCGCGCGCTGCGGCAGGAGCAGGCCGCACAGAATGCGGTACAGGGCCTGCGAGCGCTCGACCTCACTGGTTTCGCCGGTCCGCAGGCCGAGGATGAGCTGCGCAAGCTCCTGCTCGAGATGCAGCGCGGCGGCAGGCGTGAACACCTGTCTGCCACCGTGAAAGGCGATGATCTGCTCGAAAAATGCGCCCGAGTTCGCTCCGTCGAAGTGCAGCCAGAGCGCTTCTGCGTCACTGTGCGTGAAAAAGCGGTGAGGTCTGCGGCAGTCCACGAGCGCAGCCTGTCCGCGCTCGACCGAAAATTCGTGGTCGGTGCGGACGTACATCGTCCCGGCGCGCACATAGAGCAGATAGAAGTTGCGGTGGCTTTCGAGATGCGCGATCTCGCAGTTGTCGCGGAAATCATAATTTTCATCGTAGTAATAATGCCCGGCGCGCGTGATGTAGTAGAACAGTCCGCGCGCGACCGTGCCGGGGGTGGCAAAGAAGCGCTCTGAACGCGCGAGCACCCCGGCTTCTTCTGTGACCTTCATGACGGCAGCCTCCTTTTTGTGATTGCTGTCATTATAGCACAAAATATAAATAGATTGCAGTGTTTTGTTATTGTCAATGGCATGAATTTTCGGTAATATCTTAATAAGGAAACATCCGAAGGAGAATACGAGGGGTGCAGAAAGAAAAATCCTGCAAAACCCGTTCTTTCGCCGGATGGTTTGGGGGAATATGCTATGATAAAGGAAAAGACGTTTTATAAGTCGTTTATGATTTTAGCGCTGTCTCTGGCGCTGCAGAATCTGCTGACCTACGGCGTCAACATGATGGATACGCTCATGCTCGGACGTTACAGCCAGAACGCGATGGGCGGCGTCAGTCTGTGCAACCAGATCCAGTTCCTGCTCCAGATGCTGGTCGTCGGCGCGGGCGAGGGCGCGGTCGTTATGGGCTCGCAGTACTGGGGCAGGAAAAAGCTCGAGCCCATTCCGCACATCATCGGTGTGGCGCTGCGCTTCGGCGGCGCGCTCGCAGTGCTGCTGTTCATCCTCGTATTCGGCTGGCCGAACCAGATCCTGAGCCTGCTCTCGAACGACCCGGCAGTCATCGCGGAGGGCGCGAAATATTTCAGCATCATCCGCTATACCTACGTCATCTTCACCATCACGAATATCCTTGTCGCGTCGCTGCGTTCGATCGGCGTGGTCAGGATCGGCTACATGATCTCCGGCTCGACGCTCGTCATCAACGTATGCCTGAACTATCTGCTGATCTACGGCAATCTCGGCTTTCCGGAGATGGGCGTGCGCGGCGCGGCGTGCGCAACGCTGATCGCGCGCTGTGTCGAGCTGATCATCGTTATCTGGTTCCTCAAGTACAGGGAAAACGTGCTCAATCTCAATCTCCGCAAGCTGCTGCACATCGACACGAGCTATGTGCACGATTACATGAAGGTCTCGCTCCCGGTACTCATCAATCAGGCGCTCTGGGGCGTGGCGCAGATGGTTCAGACCGGTATTCTGGGTCATCTCGGCGGCGACGTTACGGCGGCGAACGCGATCTCGGTACAGGTCTATCAGGTGCTCTCGGTCGTCTGCTACGGCGCGGCGAGTGCGGCGGGCATTGTGGTCGGCCGCACGATCGGTGAGGACAACGAGAAAAAGCTGCATCCGCTCGTCACAACGCTCCAGGTACTGTTCATTTCCATCGGACTGTGCTCGGGACTTGCGATTTTCCTGCTGCGCGGCCCCATCCTTGCGGCCTTCGGCGGCACTCTGACCGAAAACGCCTACCGCCTGTCCCGTCAGTTCATGCTCGTGCTCGCCATCACCACGGTCGGCACCTCCTATCAGATGGCGTGCGATAACGGCATCATCCGCGGCGGCGGCGACACCGCGTTCAGCGCGAAGATGAACCTCGTCAGCATGTGGTGCATCATCGTGCCGTTCTCCGCGATGGCGGCGTTCTGGTGGAAGTGCCCTCCGGTCGCCGTGTTCTTCCTGCTGAAATGGGATCAGCTTTACAAGGCTATCCCGGTCGGCATCCGCCTGCACAGCTGGAAATGGGTCAAAAAAGTCACAAGAGTATAAAACCTTTGCAGGAGAGAGTGCAGACGCACATTTTCTCTGTGCTCTCTCCTGTCTCTCCTTAAACCTTTTTCGAAGACGCCCCAATGAATGCGGGCGTTTTTTATTTGCGCGTTTTTATCTTTACAAGATGGAAAAAATGGGGTAAGCTGAATACAGCCTGTCGATAAAGCCTTCAGTCGCGCAAGAAAAGCAGCAGCTTCGCGGCTGCATAAAAACCGGAGGCGTGTGCCTCAGTGTTTATACTTTCGGACGATTCGTGTCCTGCGTTCGTCAGAACACAGACTGACGAAAAAAAGAAGCTTTTCGACAGCATTAGGATGGATACTGCATAAAACTGCTGATGCGTTTTTGTGAAAAGGACTGAAAATTATGCTTGCATTGCGGCGCCGGTGGGCCGGCCTTTCCATACTGAACAAGGCGATCGTGCTCAGCTGCACGTTCGTCATCCCGATCCTGCTTGTAGTGGGTCTGCTCCTGAACGATTTTTACGCCTACCGCAAGGAAAGCGACCGCATTCTCTCGGAATATGTGCTGTGTACCGACTACATGGACGCGGTCGAAAACGAAATGTCGCTGCTCGGCGAAATGACGTTTGCGGCGCCCGGCTCGGTGGAGCTCGAGGACTACGCGGACGCGGTGCAGAACACGTCGCTCGTGTGGGAGCGGCTGCGGACAACGGCGAGCGCCGGAGGACGGGACGGCGAGGTGCTGCGGCAGGTCATCGGCCGCATGATGAAGAGCTACCGCGCGCGGCAGAAGATCTTCCTGACCGGCCTGCGCGGCGGAACGTTTGACGCGGACGAATATGAGCAGCTGCGCGCGCAGGGCGAATACCTCACGCAGTACGCCGACCGTCTGATGGATGACTTCCTCATGGAAGGCCGCGACAGCTATCTGAACCTCGGCAAGCGCTCGTCTTCGCAGAATATTGTGTTCACCATCGCGGCGGCGCTCGGCAGCGTGCTGTTCGCGGCGGCAATGTTGTACTATGCGCGCAGCCTGCTGCTGCCGGTACAGCAGATGAGCCGCGGCGCGCGGCGCGTTGCGGAGGGCGAATACGACATGGGCGATTTTCATTATGCACGAACGGACGAGATCGGCATGCTGGCGGATTCGTTCAACCACCTCAAGCATCAGGTCGCGCGGACCATCCATGCGCTCGAGGGCGAGGCGCAGCTGGAAAAATCGCTCCGCCATCAGGAGAGCGAGGCGGCGCGTCTGCGCCAGCTGATCGAGCAGAGCCGCTTCGCGCAGCTCCAGAGTCAGATCAATCCGCATTTTCTGTTCAACACGCTGCAAAGCATCTCAAACGTTGCCGGTATCGAACGGGCGAGCGTGACGGGCGATATGGTCGTGCGTCTTGCAAACTTCTTCCGCTATACGCTCGACCACGACGACAGCGTCGTAACGCTCGCACGCGAGGTCGACTTGCTGCGCGACTATATTTCGCTCCAGGAGCTTCGCTTCGGTGAACGAATTTCGTTCGAAATGGACTGCGACGCACGCTGCGACAGCTGCATGATACCGAAATTCACCTTGCAGCCGCTGGTGGAGAACTCGATCGTGCACGGCATGCGCTCGCGCGGCGAGGGCGGCCGCATCCGCATCGTGACACAGTGCGAGGGTGACCGCTGCGTCATCCGCATCACGGACAACGGCGGCGGCTTCCGGACGGGGAGCGCGGTTTCCGAGTCGGAAAAGAAGGGCAGACCGTCCATCGGTCTGAAAAACATCGCGGGGCGCATCGAGCTTTCGGGCGGCGCGTTCCGTATTGCAAGCTGCATCGGTCTGGGTACGACCGCCCGCATTATCCTGTCCATGAAGGGAGACGACCAAACATGATAAAGGTACTGATCGCGGAGGACGAGCCGCTCAGCTTACAGAATCTGACCGGCCATCTGCGCCGGCTGCTCGGTGCGGACGCCCTCATCGAGGGCGCGGCGAACGGAAGGGAAGCGGTGGACATGGCGCGGCGCATCCGTCCGCAGCTGGTGCTGATGGACATCGAAATGCCGGTAATGACCGGTCTGGATGCCGCGGCGATCATCCATGAGGCGCTGCCGGAGACGCATATCGTCTTTCTGACCGCGTTCGACCGCTTTGACTATGCGGTGGGCGCGATGCGCGCGGGCGGCGCAGATTATCTGCTCAAGCCGTTTGACTCCGCGCAGATCAACGCCTGCCTGCAAAAGCTCGGCCTGCTGACCGAAAAGCAGGAGCACAGGGAGGAGCGCTCGGAAAATCCGTTCTGCGCGCAGTTTTCGGTCTGGCTCGCCAATCATTACATGCAGGACATTTCGCTCGAGGAGGCGGCGGAGGCGATGGGCATGAGCTCGTTTTACTTCTCGCGCTTTTTCCGCACGGCCTACAACCGCACCTTCCTCGAATATCTGACTTCCTACCGCATCGAGAGAGCGGAGGAGCTGCTGCGGCAGACGGATATTCCGGTGCGCGAGATCGCGCCGCGTGTCGGCTACACGGACGCGAATTACTTCACCAAGGTGTTCAAGCGTCACTGCGGCTGTACGCCGACCGATTACCGGAGCCGGCTGTGATTGCCTCGGAAGGTTAAAATAACGGAAAAACATTGTGCAGAATACACAAAAAGACGGACGCAAATTTTTCGCTTGCCGTCTTTTTCCCTGTCATACTGCAAATATTTACGATACTACCCGTTTTGTCCTTTGATTTATAATAGGAGATGGAAAGATGAATAACAGCCTTCGGCGCGTGCCGGCGCTCCTGCTGCTCCTGCTGCTCTGCGGCTGCGGACGCGGCGGGGAGACGGCAGAAATCCGGTATTACCGCCTTGCGAGCGGCCAGAGCGCGAACCACCTCGCCAATCAGGCGTGCGAGCGGTTCTGTTCGCTGGTCGAAAAGGAAAGCGGCGGCGCGATACAGATCATCCCGAGCTTTGAAAACGAGCTCGGCACGGATGCTTCGGCGCTCGAGCAGTGCGTTTACGGCGGCATCGACTTCGTGCGCACACCGCTCTCGGCGGCCGCAGCCTATGCGCCGCAGCTTTCGGCGCTTCAGCTGCCTTATGAGTACACCTCGGATGAGCATCTGTTCCGCGTCCTCGACGGGGATGTGGGGGCGGATGCGATGGACTCGCTTGAGGAGCAGGGCCTGACCGGTCTGAGCTATTTCTACGCCGGATACCGCTGCTTCTTCACGACGGACAAGCCGATCACCGGACTCGACGACATGCAGGGCCTGCGGCTCGGCACGGAGGATTCCTCGCAGATGCAGCAGATCATCCCGCAGTGGGGCGCGGTGGCGGTAACGCTGCCGCCGGACGAGTTTGCGCTCGCCCTGCGCACCCACCGCATCGACGGCGCGGAAAGCACGCTCCCTACCTACGTGGACAGCGGCTATTACCTGCTCGCACCGTACTGGACCTACGACCGTCATTCGTACAATGCGGATGTGCTCGTGGCGTCCTCGGAGACATGGGCGGAGTTCTCGCCCGAGGAACAGCAGCTGCTCCTGCAGTGTGCGGCCGAGGCGGCCTCGTGGCAGCGCGCTCACTGGCAGGGTGCGGAGGTCAAGGCAATGCTGCGTGCCTCGCGCAGCGGCTGCTACATGGCTCTGCTCAGCGAAGAGCAGACCGAGCTGTTCCGCGATGCGGCGCAGCCGCTCTATGAACACCTTTCCGAGACACAGAAGGAGGTCGTGCGCCGGGTGCGCGCGCTCTCGGACGAATCCGACTGAGAAAACGCCTCTTTGTGTCCTACCTCTGTTCGATAACGCCCGAAGGGGAGGCGTTTCGATAGATATTCGAGGGGATGACCCCTCGGGGAAAAAGTGCAAGGAGGCTAAAAAAGATGAAAGTCAAGAGATTGATGGCAAGCCTGCTCTGCGGTGCGATCGGCGCAGCAACGCTCGGTCTGTCCGGCTGCGGCAGCGCGGCAGACAGCGGCATGATGGATGCGGCCAACGCCAACGCGGTAGCAGGAGGCAGCAGCGATCTGCCGGTCGTTACCTGGAAGATGGGTTCCACCTGGGGCGACGGCAACATCCACTTTACCTGTGACGAGCGCTTCTCCGAACTGGTAAGCCAGCTGACCGACGGCCGATTCACCATCACGAACTATCCGGAGGGCTCGCTGTGCGCAGCAAATCAGCTGTTCGATTACGTTCAGAACGGCACCATCCAGTGCGGCGGCGACTGGGGCGGCTACTGGAGCGGCAAGGATACCGCTTTTGAGCTGCTTTCCACCACGATGGATAACTTTACCGGCATGGACTACTATATCTGGATCACGCAGGGCGGCGGCCTTCAGTGCTATCAGGATATGTACGGCAAGTACAACATGACCTACTTCCCGATCATGATCAACCACGCTGAGTCCGGTATCCGCTCGACCAGGCCGATCACCTCGATCAAGGATATGCAGAGCATGAAGATCCGTCTGGGCGGCGTCATGGCAGGCCGCGCGGCGGAAAAGCTCGGCATCAACATCACCACCGTTGCGGCAAGCGAACTGTATGAGTCCCTGCAGCGCGGCGTTATCGACGGCGGCGAGTTCTCCACTCCGTGTTCGGACGACTCCCTCAAGCTGCAGGAGGTCGCAAAGTACTGGTGCTCGCCTGCATGGTATCAGTCCGGCGGCGTTAACGGCGTCATGATCAACAAGGATGCATGGAATCAGCTCCCCGAGGAGTATCAGAACGCTATCCAGATGGCAGCTGAGATCTGCACCAGCGAGCAGCTGTCCCGTTACCTGTGGATGGACTTCGAGAGCACCAAGAAGATGCTCGAGGAGGACGGCTGCATCGTTACCGAGATGAATCAGGATGACTGGAACACCATCCGCAACACCTGCCGCGAGGTATACGAGGAAGAGGCCGCTCAGAACGAGAACTTCAACATGGTTTACAGCTCGATGAAGGATTATCGTGAAAAAGCCGATACCTACCGCGCAATGCTCGGTGACTACGGCTGGGGCTTCAACTACGACGATTCCGCAAAGTAACCGGTTATATGGTCCGCGCCTGACCCGAAAGCGCGGCGCGGACCATCAGTTCCAAGATGAGGTGTAAAGAAAAATGAAAGTGATCAAACGCATCTGCGACACGATCGACCTCGTCAATGACTGGATCGGCCGAATTGCTTCGTTCGCCGTTCTGGGCATTCTCGCCGTCATCGTGACCGAGGTCGTGCTGAGACGACTGTTCCATAGTCCGCAGATCTGGACGATGGACGTCATCTGCATGACGTTCGGCTGCTATATTATCATGGTCTGTGCTTATGGCTTCCAGAAAAAAGCCTTCGTTGCGGTCGATGTGCTTTATGCAAGGCTGAAGCCGCTCGCGCAGAACATCCTGCACCTGATTACCTATCTGGTGTTCTTCGTACCGTTCGTATTCGTTCTCGTGCCCGAGAGCTTCGGCTTCTTCATCCGCTCTTATGTATCCGGTGAGCGCGGCTACTCGGTCTGGGCGCCGCCGGCATGGCCGGTAAAGCTCGCTCTCTTTGTCGGCATGACGCTGCTCGCGCTGCAGGGCATCTCTGAAATGCTGAGGTGCGTAAACGGCATCATCGCGTCCGCAACCGGCGCGGAAGACACGAAGGGAGGCGACGCGGCATGATGGAAATGCTGACCAATCTTGTCACGCAGTCCGGCGTTGGTGCAACTCAGCTCAGCGCGATCCTGCTTGGCGTACTCTTTCTGATTATGATCATCGGTCTTGCGGCCGGTCAGGAGCTTGCGTTCGTCCTCGGCGGCGCCGGTGTTGTCATCGGCTATCTCGCCTGGGGCGGCCCGGGCATCACGATCGCCATGACCAAGGTCTACGACCAGATGCAGAGCTATTCCATGGTCGCGATCCCGATGTTCGTACTTATGGCTAACTTTTTGACACATTCCAAGGTTGCGGATGGTCTGTTCCTCTCCATTCGCTACCTGCTTGGTCCTCTGAAGGGCGGTCTCGGTCTGGCGGTCATCGTGGTTTCCACGGTGTTCGCCGCCACGACCGGCATCGTCGGCGCGTCCGTTGTTACGATGGGCATGCTGTCCGTACCGGTTCTGCTCAAGTGCGGCTACAAGCCGTCTCTGGCGTGCGGCATGGTCTGTGCCGGCGGCTCGCTCGGCATTCTCATTCCGCCGTCCATCATGCTCGTCTCGATGGGCTCCTACGCGAACGTATCTGTCGGCAAGATCTTCTTCGCCGCGATCGTTCCGGGTCTTGTCCTGTCGCTGTTCTACATGATCTATGTGTTCGTCATCTGCCACATCCATCCGGATTACGGTCCGGCGATGAGTGCAGAGGAGCTGGCAGCCATGCCGCTGGGGGAGCGCATTACCGGTTCGCTCGTCAACCTGATCCCGCCGGTCATCCTGATCGTCGGCGTACTGGGTTCGATCTTCACCGGCTGGGCGACCCCGACCGAGGCAGCAGGCGTCGGCGCGCTGTTCTCGCTCATCCTCGCGATCTTCTACAAGCAGTTCAGCTTCAAGATGCTGTATGATTCGCTCATCGACACTGCAAAGACCTCTGCGATGGTATTCATCATCCTGTTCGGCGCGTCGGCCTTCACCGGCATCTTCATGTCGCTCGACGGCGACCAGCTGATCGCGACCTGGATTTCCAGCGTCGGCATCGGCAAGTGGGGCGCGTTCGCGATCATGATGGCGATCGTATTCGTCATGGGCATGTTCCTCGACTGGCTCGGCATCGTTATGATCGTATTCCCGATCTTCCTGCCGATCATGGATATGTTCGGTTTCGACCGTCTGTGGATCGTAGCGGTTACGGCAGTCATGCTTCAGACCTGCTTCATGACGCCTCCGTTCGGCTTCGCGCTGTTCTACATCAAGGGCATCGTGCCGCCTGAGGTCAAGATACAGGAGATCTACAGGGGCGTTATCCCATTCATTCTGATCATCATTGCGGTTGTCGTTCTCGTAACGATCTTCCCGCAGGTCGTTTACTTCCTGCCGAACCTCGTTGCATCGTAAGCGAGCGGCGGACACAAATTCATCAGCTGTTTCCGGTTCGAAGAGCGGTTCTTCCCCTCTCTCCGTAAAAGTGTGTGCTCGAACCGCGGAACAATATCGGCCCCTGCAGTTCTCCCAAGCTGCAGGGGCTTTTTATCTCTATACCGTCTGCGGACGGCAGACCTTCCGCCGATACAGCGGTGCGCCGCTGGAGGCGACTTTACGCCCTCGGAGGGCGTGGTCAGTGGCCGCCTTCGGCGGCCGGGGGTGCCGCCGTCTGGCGGCGGAGACAAAAGGGGACAGGACACCAATGGTTTCCTGTCCCCTCTTGACTCCCCAGACCTTCCTTTGCGCTGACACATCGGAGATGTGCAGCGAAACGGGGGTTACGGGGGCTCGGTTCCGTGCGTCGGGCAGGTTTCGGGACGCTGTTATGCCCTGAATTTACTTTGCGTGATTTGCCGCGCATAACAGTGCGCGGCCAGACGGTGCAGGGCGTTCGGACTATCGCTGCGAAAAGCTCCGCTTCCATCAAGTGCTGTATCTTGGAGCACCAGACGCCCCTGTGGGCCCATCGCATTTAGACGCGCGACCGAAGGGAGTCGCGTCCTAAGGAAGATGAGGGGGAGTTAAGAGGGGGATAGTACTCATTTAATCCGCGCACGGCGCGGAAAAGAGGATAGTGGGCTACGGCCGAAACCATTTGGTGTCTTATCCCCCTCTTGCCCCAGCCGGTGGGCACCGGCCTTGACGCGGCAGCCGTTTTCCCCTATGATATAGATATCAACCTATCGGGAGGTCACACCCATGAACACATTATCCGTCGTGCACGATTTTCTTCGCCGCACAGTAAAGCCGGGCGCGTTCTGCATCGACGCAACAGCCGGCAGGGGCCGCGACACGGCGCTGCTCTGCGAACTTGCGGGGGAAGGCGGCCGCGTCCTCGCATTCGATGTGCAGGAGGATGCTGTCCGCCAGACAAATGAACTGCTCGCGCGGGAGGGAAAGCACGCCGAGGTCCATCTCGACAGCCACGCCCATATGGAAAGCTACGCCGCACCGGAAAGCGTGGACTGCATCGTTTTCAATTTCGGCCGCCTGCCGGGCGGCGACCCGCATATCTTCACGCACGCTGACTCGTCCATCGAAGCAGTAAACGCCGGCCTGCGCCTGCTGAAGCCCGGCGGCGTGATGGCGCTCGCAATCTATTACGGCGGCGAGAACGGCTACGGCGAGCGCGATGCGCTGCTTGCACACCTGAAAACACTCGATGACCGCAAATACAGCGTGCTCGTCTGCGACTGGGCGAACCGCAGAAACGACCCGCCTATCCCGGCGTTTATCTTTAAGGACTGATGGCGTTTTCTGCGGATACGTGGTATAATAGCCGCGAAATGGCTATTATACAAACTATTTAACGATTATACCATAAGCGGCGTAAAATGGATGTCATGTGTTGGCGTTTTCGGTGCCGCTGTGGTATAATATAAACACAGGATAGAAACCTTGCTGCATTGCAAAGGGAGGCGTTCGTATGAAGAAAAACACAAAAATCATTGTGGCGGTCGTGGTCATTCTGCTGATGGTCATCGGCGGCTGCATCTATGGCTTCGTGCTCGAGAAAAACGAGGTCGGCACTCCTTCTCAGGATAACACGCAGACCGAGCCGGTCACGCCGTCCAAGCCGGAAAAACCGGATGACACCCAGCAGGAAACGCCTGCGGTACAGCCGGAGAATCCCAATCCGACGGGCGGTGAGTCCGCTGTGATCTATGTGCCGGACGAGCAGAGCGAGTCGCTTACTCCGGTCGGTACAGACGTTGCAGACGACTCGGATAAGGCGCTTGTTGATGCGCTCATCAAGGCCGGGGCACTCCCGGAGGGCGCGGAGGTCGTTTCCTCCTCGCTCGCGGACGGCGTACTCACGCTCGACATGAACGACGTTTATGCCGATGCGGTTCGCGCTTCCGGCACGGCAGGCGAGGAAATGCTCGTCTACTCGCTCGTCAACACCTTCGCGTCCGCGCGGAATGCAGAAAGCGTCATGCTGACGGTCGGCGGCAAGCCTCTCCAGAGCGGTCATAATATTTATGATTACGCGCTGACCCCGACGAACTGAGAAAGAAACGGGGCCGGAGGGCGAAGCATTCCGTGCGGGGGGCTTTAAACAACCTGTGCTCCGCGAAAACCGAATACGGCCTGACGAAGGCCGACTGCTTCACGGCAGGATCAGTCCGCGTATTTTTCATGCGCGGACTCTTTCTTTTTATGTGCGGCTGTGGTATGATATAAAGCAGAAAACATGAAAGGGATGGAGTTCTCCATGCGTCATATTATCGATCTGAGCGATCTGACCGACAAGGAATTCAACGATCTGTACAAACTCACCACTAACATCATCGACCGGCCTGAGGGCTATGTAGACGCCTGCCGCGGCAAGGTGCTCGGCAGTCTGTTCTATGAGCCGTCGACCCGAACCAATCTGTCGTTCTCGACTGCGATGATGCGTCTCGGAGGCAGCGTTGTCGGCTTCTCCGATCCGCGTTCCTCCTCGACGACCAAGGGCGAGACGCTCAAGGACACGATCAACATGGTGTCCTGCTACGCGGACATGATCGTCATGCGCAATCCGCGCGAGGGCGCAGCCAAGGCGGCAAGTCTGTATTCTTCCGTTCCGGTCATCAATGCGGGCGACGGCGGCCATCTCCATCCGACCCAGACGCTGGCCGACATGGTCACGATCCTGCGCATGCGCGGTTCGGCGGATGACATGAAGATCGGTCTGTGCGGCGACCTGAAGTACGGCCGCACCGTACACTCTCTGCTGCATTTCCTCGAGCGCTTCCATAACGTGCAGGTCTATCTGATCGCGCCCGACGCGCTCAAACTGCCGGATTACATGATCAGCTTCCTCAAGGAGCACAACATGCCCTACTGCGAGGTCAACAGCATCGACGAGGTTCTGCCCGAGCTGGATGTGCTGTACATGACCCGTATTCAGCGCGAGCGTTTTACGAGCGCGCAGGAATATGAAAATCTGGAGGGCAGCTATCAGCTGACCGCGGAAAAGATGAAGCGCGCGAAAAAGGACATGCTCGTGCTGCATCCGCTGCCGCGCGTCGACGAGATCGCGCAGGATGTTGACGACGACCCGCGTGCGGTCTACTTCCGTCAGGCGCGCTTCGGCATGTTCGGCCGCATGGCGCTGCTGCTGACCCTGTCCAAGCTGCCGTTCGAGCGTGCGGGCCATCAGGACATCGGCCACGAGCCGGGCGTCCGCTGCTCCAACCACAAGTGCATCACCCGTACCGAGCTGTATGTACCGCTCCACGGCAAGATCGGCGACCGCTGCCCGTACTGCGACAAGCTGCTCGAGCTGGACATTTAAGGCAACAATATCATCTTTTTGACAGGAGACAGCCGGTATGGCAGACTGGAACGCGGAGCTTTACAGCAGGTTTGAGAAAGAGCGCACGATCCCGAGCTATGACCTCGTGCGCGCGGTCGAGGGCGAGCCGAAGACCGTTCTGGATATCGGCTGCGGCATCGGCAACAGCACACAGGTGGTCGCGGAGCATTTTCCGCACGCACGGGTTGTCGGCGCGGATAATTCACCGGACATGCTGCGCTATTCGCGTGAAAAACATCCGGAGCTGGAATTTATCACGCTCGATGCGGCGCACGACCTCGGAAAAGTGCAGGAGCGGTACGACCTTGTGTTCTCGAATGCCTGTCTGCAATGGCTGCCCGGCCATGAGCAGCGCATCAGGGAGATGCTGGGACTGCTGAACGAGGGCGGAACGCTCGCCGTGCAGATCCCGTCGCAGGGAAAACACCCGATGCACAGGCTGCTGAACGAGGTCGCGCACCGGGCGCACTGGACAGACAGAATTCTCTCACACCGTCCGTACAACGAGCTGACGGAGGAGGAATACTTCGATATTCTGAGCGAAAATGCGAGCGATTTCCGTATGTGGGAGATCATGTATTTTCTTCGCATGCCCTCCTGCGAGAGCATTCTGGAGTGGTACCGGGGAACCAGCCTGCGGCCGTATCTTGCGCAGCTTTCGGACGAGGATAAGCGGGAATTCGAGGCGGAAATCCTGGAGGGGATTCGTGAAATCTATCCGGTGCAGAGAAGCGGCGAGATCATTTTCCGCTTCCCGCGTCTGTTCTTTACCGCGAAAAAGTGAATATCCGTCTGAAAAGACAAAATGAGAGGAAGGAAACCACATGGCTGCCTTCCTCTTTTTGCTTTGTCCGGGTTATTTTCTCATTGCTTCGATGGGGTCCATCGAGGCGGCGCGTACCGCAGGGAGCAGTCCGGCGATCCCTCCGCAGAGCGCTGCGATGAGCGGGAGCGCGGCCGTCAGCCGCCATCCCGGCAGCAGCAGCGCGGCGCCGAGCCGCAGCGCGGTCCACGCGAGCGCAAGACCGGCGGCTCCGCCGGCTGCGCAGAGCAGCACCGCTTCGCTCAGAAAGATCCGCCGGATGTCGCGTTTTCGTGCGCCGAGGGCAAGCAGAATGCCGATCTCGTTCGTTCGCTCGTGCGCGGCGGACAGCATGCTGCTGAACACGCCGAGCAGGGAAACGAGCAGCGCAATGCCGCCGACAGCGAAGAAGAGCAGCGTGCCGAGTGACGCGAGGTGCTGCACGGTCTCGACCGCGCCCGAAATGCTCCGCACATAAACCGTGCCAGTGACCTGACCGCGCGTTTCGAGATAGCGCGAGATACTGCGTCCGACCGCATCCGGATCGGCGTCCGCAGCGCACGATACGAAAACCTGATCGGCGCGCTCTCCGCTCTCTGCGAGCAGTCCGTAGGGCACGTATACCAGCTCGGGGGCGATGGCGGAAAGCGCGCCGCCGAGCGCGCCGGTCTGTGCGCGCATTACACCGCAGACCGTGAAGATCTGCTCGCGGCCGTTCCGGTTGATGCGGATTTCGCGGCCGGTAATATTGACGCGTCCGTACAGGCGTTCCGCGAGTTCATCCCCCACGACCGCGACCGCGGCACGGGCTTCGACCTGTGCCTGAGAGGGGAGCGCACCGGCGAGCAGCTCGACCTGCATGACCTCACCGAGATTTTCATCTGCACCGAGCAGCACCACGCCGGATGTGCGATGTCCGGCGCGGACCGTGCCGCCGACCGCACGGACGGGGCTTGCGGCTTTGATGCCGGGGACGGCCTGCGCCATCCGCTCCGCGAGGGCCGCGGAGAGCGGCGTGCCGGCGCCGCCCTCGTCTGTGCTCACCGCAAGGCCGCTCACGCCGATGCGTGCAAGACCGTTTTCGATCTGCGTGCGGCCGAACAGACCGAGCGAGGCGATGATGAGCAGCGCACCTGTGCCGACCGCGACCGAGAGCGCTGAGAGCGCCGAGCGCAGCGGACTCGTTCGGATGCCGCGCAGGGAAAAGCGAAGAACGTCCCGGTATTTCATGGCTGAACCTCGAGCTTTGCTCCGTTTTCCAGTTCATCGGAGGGGGAGAGGATGACGGTCTCACCGCCCTCGAGACCGCTGCGCACCTCGATCACGCGCTCGAGCAGATAGCCTGTCGTGACCGGATTCTGCACGGCGCGGCCGTTTTTGAGGGTGAAAACATATTCCTGTTCGCCCCTCTGGCATACCGCCTCATACGGTACGACGACCGCATTTTTTCGATGGTCGGTGAAGATTTTCACCGTTGCGCTGCTTCCCGGACGCAGACCGGTCATGTCGCCCTCGAGGTCGAGCATGGTCTCGACGGTAACACTGCCGCTGTCGCCGGCAAGGCTGACGGCCTGCACCGCGACGGGCGCGAGCGACGCGACACGCGCGGCATACATGCGGTCGGCGGCGGCAAGGGTGATGTTGGCCTTCTGTCCGGCACGCAGCTCGTCCGCATACAGCTCAGGCGTTTCTGCGCGGACGCGCAGCGAGGAAAGATCTGCGATGACCGCACAGGGAAAGCCGCCGCGGACGGTCTGCCCGGCGCGCGGCACACTGAGGACTGTGCCGGGGAAGGGCGAGGTGACCGCGTTTCCGGCCACGGTCTCGGTTTCATCCGGGTCCGCCTGCACCGCTGAGACAGCCGCCTGCACATCGGCGGCGGACAGCGGCGGGGTCGCAGCGGCTTTAAGCGTGCAGAGCGGCTGTCCTTTTTCGACCGTATCCCCCTCGCGCACGAAAACCTCGGTCACGACGCTGCTGTTTTCGGGGACGAGCGATACCGTGCGCGAGGGAACGACCGAGCCGAATACGGTGACGCTGTTGTAAATGTCCTGCGTTTTCGCCTGCGCTGTTCGCACGGAAAACGCTTTTTCCCTTTCGGAAAGGGCAAATACAGCCGCAAAAATACCTATGATAACGGCGGAGATCAGACAGACCCACCGAGCCTTTCTTTCCATGCAAAGCACCTCCGGGAAATAGCTTGCCCGGAAAAAACAAAAAAATCCGCCCCGAAGGACGGATTTGAGACTGCTGTCTCTATTACAGCACGGCCTTGATGGCGTCGCCGACCGTTTTGACACGCACGAGGTTCATCTTCCCCGCAAGCTCCTCGTCGACCTCCTGGTCGGGCATGACGCAGGTATGAAAACCGAGCCGGTACGCTTCGTTGATGCGCTGACCGGCGTTGGAGACGGCGCGCAGCTCACCCGTCAGACCGACCTCGCCGAAGCTCATGACGCCCTCGGGGAGCGGCTTGTCGCGAAAGCTCGACGTAATGGCGAGCAGCATGGGCAGGTCGACCGCAGGCTCGTCCAGTCTCATGCCGCCGACGACATTGACGTACACGTCGGAGGAGGAAAGGAACAGACCGCAGCGCTTTTCCAGAATGGCGAGCAGCAGCACCATGCGGTTGTAGTCCACGCCTGCCGCCGTGCGGCGTGGTACGCCGAACTGCGTCTTGGCAGCGAGTGCCTGCACCTCTGCGAGCAGCGGACGGCTGCCCTCCATGACGCAGGCGATGCAGTTGCCGGAGGCGCCCTGCGGATGCCCGGCGAGCATGGCGGCAGAGGGGTTTGCGACCTCTACAAGACCGTGCTCGCTCATTTCGAACACGCCGATCTCGTTGGTCGAGCCGAAGCGGTTTTTGGCTGCACGCAGACAGCGGAACGGCCCGGCCGATTCGCCCTCGAAATACAGCACGCAGTCTACCATATGCTCGAGGATCTTCGGTCCGGCGAGCGTACCCTCCTTGTTTACATGCCCGACGATGAAAATGGTCACGTTTTTGTTTTTCGCATACTGCATCAGACTCATCGCGCATTCCTTGATCTGCGTC
Source organism: Agathobaculum hominis (assembly GCF_014288055.1). NCBI lineage: Bacteria > Bacillati > Bacillota > Clostridia > Eubacteriales > Butyricicoccaceae > Agathobaculum > Agathobaculum hominis. Next base: position 75,177 of record NZ_JACOPK010000009.1, on the reverse strand, counting down.
GTGCCGCCGGGCGCGGCGGTCAGATCGCGCTTGTAGACCGTCTGGATCGAGTCGACGATGAGAATATCGGGCGCCATAAGCTCGGTCTCGTTGATGATCTGATCCATGTCGGTCTCCGAGAGGATATACAGCTCGGGAGAGGAGATGTGCAGACGGGCCGCGCGGAGCTTGATCTGCCGGAGCGACTCCTCGCCGGAAACATACAGCACGCGGGCGTTCCGGCACATTTCCTGACACATCTGGAGCAGGAGCGTAGATTTGCCGATGCCGGGCTCGCCGCCGACGAGCACGAACGAGCCGTGCACCGCGCCGCCGCCGAGAACGCGGTCAAGCTCCCCGATGCCGGACAGAAAACGCGCCTCGTCGCCGGTCTCGATGTCGCCGAGCAGGGTCGGCCGCGATGTGCCGCGCACGAAGCTCGTCGTGCCGCGCGCGGCGGACGGGGCGGCAGGCTTGAATTCGCTCATGGTGTTCCATGCGCCGCAGGACGGGCATTTTCCGTACCATTTCGGCGACTCATAGCCGCAGTCGCTGCATAAAAACACGGTTTTCTGTTTCATGTTATCCTCCATGGCCGTCTGTGTACCGGAGATAGCCGGTCACGATGCAGACAGCAAGTTTTTTGTGATAATTTTCGTCTGCGAGCCGCGTCTCTTCGTCCGGATTGGACAGAAAACCGCACTCGACGATGACGGCGGGGCAGGTGAGGACCCGCATGAGGTAGACGGAGCTTTCAGCCTGCTTTGCCTGTCTGCGGTTTTCCGGATCGCAGCCGGAGATGAGCGCAGACTGGAGCGCCTCAGCGAGCGGCTTTCCGAATGCGCTGTTCGCGGAGTAAAACACCTGTGCGCCGTGGTACTGCGGATCGCTGAATTTGTTGAGATGAATGCTGACAAAAACGGGCGAGGAGATGCTCTGCACGATGCGTTCGCGCGCGTGAATATCCGCGACCTTGTTTTCGCGCACCGACCGCGACGGGTCGTAGTCGAGTGCGCCCTCGTCCGCGCGCGTCATGGCGGTTTGAACGCCGAAAAAGCAGGCGAGAGCCCGGACTCGCTGGGCGACCGACAGGTTGATCGCCTGTTCGCTGACACCGCGTTCGGAAACCGCGCCGCCGTCAAAGCCGCCGTGCCCGGCATCAATGACGAGCGTCGCGGACGCCGTATTCTCCAAAACTGTCCGCAGCACCGCAGTGCAGGGTGATGCTGCGAGCGTGAAAAGCGCGATGGCGAGCACTGCTCCCACCGCAGACAAACATCTTCCGCGCATGTGCCCCCTCCTTCGGGAAAACATACGCGGAAGAAAGTGCGTTTATGTCAGCGTGGCTGCAAAATCAGTTGCTCCCGCTGCTCGGGATGAACGGCGCGACGGACTGCGCGATTCCGGAGATCGGCATGGTCTGGAGCCAGACGCGGCCGGGGCCGGTCAGCGTAGTATTGAACAGACCTTCGCCGCCGAACAGCTTGTTCTTGAGGCCGGGAACCTGCTGAATGTCGATGTCGACGGTCGTGTCAAAGCCGGCAACGTTGCCGGTGTCCACGATGAGCTTCTGACCCGGTTCGAGCGTGTACTCGACCAGCTCGCCATCGATCTCGACGAACGCCATGCCCGAGCCGGACAGACGCTGCATGATAAAGCCCTCGCCGCCGAAAAAGCCCGCGCCGAGCTTTTTGTTGAAGTGGATCGACAGCTCTACGCCGTCAGTCGAGGCGAGGAACGCGCTCTTCTGGAGCACGAATTCGCGTCCCGGCGCAATTTCGAGGGGGACGATGCGGCCGGGAAAGCAGGAGCCGAATGTGATCATGCCGTCGCCGCGGGCGGTGTAGATGTTCTGAAACATGCTTTCGCCGGAGAATGCCTTGGAGAACATTCGTCCGAGACCGCCGCCGACCGTGCTCATCTCCATGTTCGGACTCATCCAGACCATCGCACCCTTTTCGGTAATCATGCGTTCGCCGTTCGCGAGCTTGCAGATCACGACCGGAAACGGCGTGCCTTTGATCTCATAATTCATATGCAGTTCCTCCTTTTATTGAAAAAAACGCAGTCTACATCATCCCCTGCAGGGTGAAGACCGCTGCGAGCGCGAGCAAGACAGCGATGAGCGCGCGCAGGATGCGCAGCACGCGCTCGCGCGGAAAGAAGCGGCGGATGCCGGTCGGACGGGGCGCCTGCTCGACCGGAAAAATCTCGCTTCCGTCCGGCTTGTGGTCGATGAGCCGCAGACCGCAGTCCGCGCATTTTTTGATATCGTCTCGATATTCTGAGCCGCATTTGGGACACCAGGGCATAGTTATCTCTCCTTATCGCGTGACAAAATACAGCACGACGAGCGCGAGCACGAGAACGCCTGCGATGACGGGCAGCAGGCGGAAGGACGCATTGTCCTGCATCTCTGCCGGGGGCTCCTGCTCAGCCTGTTCCTCAGCCAGACGGGCGAGGTCGTCCTCGGAAAGCTCGTTTTCGGCAAGCTCAGCCTGCATCTGCTCGATGAGCTGACGGGCGCGCGAGGTCTGGGAGGCATCGACGACCAGCTCTACGCCGAAGCGCGCGTCCGCGCCGCTGTAGGACTGGATCTGGCGGAAAGCCGCCGGACGGTCAAATACCGGAATATCGTTGTCGCGCAGCATTTCCTCAATGGACTCGGCCTCCAGACGGTTTTTCGCGGTGTAGACCGCGATCGGACTGCTCATGCCCTCGGGGAGCACCATTTTATCACATTCACGCTCGGTCTCCGACTTGTTTGCCTCTTTTGACTGTTCGTCGGTGAGGCGGTCGACGAGCGGCACATCACAGGACGCGCAGCGGGTAAAGCCGTCGCGGTATTCTGCGCCGCATTTCGGGCACCATGGCATAGTGTGTTACCTCCTGTTGCAGGGCGGCTGCCGCCGCCGGGGTTTCTTTTTATTATTATATCATAATAGAGAGGGGAGGGATAGAGAGAATTCTCTAATCTCAGCAGAGATGCCGTTCTTTCTTTCCTCTCAGCAGAGGGTAAGCGGTTCCGCCGTTCCGGCGGCTTGCCGCCGCAGGCGATGAGCGCCCTTTTCTGCTATACCATCAGCAGACGCAAAATTTTCCGCTGATACAGCGGTGCGCCGCTGGAGGCGAGAGAGGCCCTCCCGGGACGGGGGATGTTCGCCATGATATGGCGTGTGCATTGCCGCCGCCCGGCGGCGGGGGCAAAAGGGGCAGGGACACCAAGGTTTCCCTGCCCCTCTTGACTCCCCAACCTTTCCTTAGGACGCGACTCCCTTCGGTCGCGCGTCTAAAAGCGAGGGGCCCACAGGGGCGTTTGGTGCTCCAAGAGTACACCATTGATAGAAGCGGAGCGGTTCGCAGCGGAAAGCGGCCGCCTTGCACCGGATGGCCGCGCACTGTTATGCGCGGCGGATCACGCAAGGGAAACTCAGGGCATAACAGCGTCCCATAAGCGAAACGACGCACGGAACCGAGCTCCCGTAACCCCGTTTCGCTGCACATCTTCGATGTGTCAGCGCCAAAAGGAAGGTTTGGGGTGTCAAGAGGGGACAGGAAACCATACTTGGTGTCCTGTCCCCTTTTGTCTCCGCCGCCAGACGGCGGCAATTTTCCCGAGAGCTTTATAAAAGCTCTCCCTGAACAGAGACCGTGTGCACCTGCCACGGAATCAGCTTTCCGCAGTTTTGCAGCGCAGTTCTTACTGCGTGTTCCAGTCCGCCGCAGCACGGCACCTCCATGCGCACGATGGTGACGCTCTTAATATCGTTTCGGCGCAGGATTTCGGTCAGTTTTTCACTGTAATCCACCGGGTCGAGCTTGGGACAGCCGACAAGCGCGATGCGGTTCCGGATGAAATCCCTATGGAAATCCGCATAGGCGTAGGCCGTGCAGTCGGCCGCGACGAGCAGGTTTGCACCATCGAAATACGGCGCGTTCACGGGCACGAGCTGAATTTGCACCGGCCACTGGCGCAGCTCAGAGACCGCGGGAGCAAAGGATGCCGGGGAGGGAGTGCGCGGCGCAAACGCCTGTGCACGGCTGCCCGGACAGCCGGAATGCGGCGCGCTCTGCGCCTTTTTCATGTTCTCCTGCACGGCTTTTTCATCGTATGCCGCCGCTTCGCGTTCGATAAAGCGGATCGCGCCCGTCGGGCAGACCGGCAGACAGTTTCCGAGACCGTCGCAGTAGTCATCGCGCAGAAGCTGCGCCTTGCCGTCGACCATGCCGATCGCGCCCTCGTGGCAGGCCGATGCGCACAGACCGCAGCCGTTGCATTTTTCTCTGTCGATTTCAATGATCTTTCGTACCATGCTGTATTCCTCCATATATCAAATGTGCGTTTTCTGCTTGACTTTGTGAATACAGCTTACTATACTTTGTTTAGAATGTCTGTTGTCACGGCAACGAAACGAAAATTTTTCTGCGAAAAACGGGAGGAAACCAGAATGGATTTCAAACGATATATTCATGCGCACAGCGACGAACTGCTTGCGTCTCTTGCGGCGCTCGTGCGCATTCCGAGCGTGGAGGGCGAGCCGGAGGAGGGCGCTCCGTTCGGCAAGGAACCGGCGCGCTGCCTGCACGAAATGCTTGCTCTGTGTGAAAAACTCGGCTTTCCGACGGAAAACATGGACGACCGTGTCGGCTGGTGCGAGTACGGCGAGGGAGAAGAGATGGTCGCGGTGCTCGGTCATCTTGATGTGGTTCCGGCCGGCGACGGCTGGACGGAGAGTGAGCCGTTTTCGGGTGAGATCAAAAACGGCCGCATCTACGGCCGCGGCACGATGGATGACAAGGGGCCGATGGTCGCGGCGGTCTACGCGCTCGCAACGCTGAAGCAGAGCGGCTTTCAGCCGTCCCGGCGCATCCGCGTGATCTTCGGCACGAACGAGGAGACCGGCTGCGGCGATATGGCGTGGTACGCCTCTCATGGAGGGGAGATGCCGGTCATGGGCTTCACGCCGGACGGCGAATATCCGCTCATCAACGGCGAAAAGGGCATCCTGAACGGCACGTACACGCGCACGCTGCATCAGACAGGCGACTATATTCTGACGCGCTTTGAGGGCGGCGAGGCGAGCAACATCTCCCCGGCGTATGCTGTGGCGGAGGTGAAATGTCCGACGGAGGCAGCCTCGAAGATCGCGGCGGAAAAGGTGACGGTGACGCCGATCGACGGCGGCATTCGCGTGGAGGCGGAGGGTGTCGCGGTGCACGGCTCGACGCCGGAGCTTGGCGAAAACGCGATCGGACGGCTCGCCATGGCGCTCGCGCAGCTGCCGTTCACGGGCGAGACCGGAGAGTGCCTCGCGTTCGTTTCCGAGCGTCTCGGCATGGAAACGCACGGCGAGTCGCTCGGTCTGGCGATGCGCGACGGCGTTTCCGGTGATCTGACGATGAATGTCGGCGTGGCATCGTTCGAAAACGAGACGCTGTCGCTCACGTTCAGCGTTCGCTATCCGGTGACGCTGCCGTATGAGCTGGTCTATCCGAGACTGAAGCGCGGCTTCACGCTCGGCGGCTTCACCGAAACGGAGATGACGCACGCAGCGGCGCTGTATATTCCGAAGGACAGCGAGCTCATTCGCCGCCTGCTCGGCGTGTACGAGGCGGAGACCGGCGAAAAGGCTGAGCCGAAGTGCATCGGCGGCGGCACTTATGCGAAGTCCATGCCGAATATCGTGGCGTTCGGCCCGATTTTCCCCGGGGACGAGGTGCGCGAGCACAAGCCGGATGAATACATGGAGACGCGCCGCGTTATTCAGAACGCGGAGATCATCGCATCGGCCATGAAGGCGCTCGCAGAGTGAAAATAGAGCAAAAGAAAACGGAGAGCACAGGTTTCAGTCTGTGCTCTCCGTTTTTTGTGTCTGATTTATTTAATGCACGAGGTGTGCGGCGTGTAGCCTTCCTTTTCAAGCTCGGCCTGCGTTCCGGTGAAGTCCCTGCGGTTTTTCTCCGACATCTTGCCTACGGCGGAACAGCTCGGGTCGTGGTACTTCTTCGAGCTGGTGTTCAGCACGTAATGCGCCGATGCGGTATCGGTACTGGTGCTGCTGTCCGTCTGAGCGTCCTTATCGCTCAGATGGTTTGTGCCGTCAGCGTAGTCGATGGTGACGCCCGGCTGCACGTTGTAGCAGAACACGTTGAAGCAGATGCCGTCACCGTCATCCTCGACCGAGTACGCCTCCATCTGAACGCCCTGAGCGACAAGATCGTCGCCGCTGAAAACCGGGGTGACACGGTACATGACATGGCTGCCGGTTTCCTTGATGTAGTCCGCGACCATGTTCTCGAAGGGAAGCATGCCGTCAACATTCATGTAGCGCGTGCCGGTGATGAGATTGCTGCGGTTCGCATTTTCGGCGGTCAGCTGCCAGCCGATGAGATGGCAACGGTTGTACAGGTACTTTCCGTCGACGAAATCATACTTTGCCGTGACCCATCCGGACGGCTTGATCTCGCTGATCGAGCCGCGCTTTTCGCCGTCCGCCGGCATCAGATCGGTCGAGATGCAGGCATAGGCAACACCGCAGCGGCCGAGGCTGTCGAGCGGCGCATAGCTTTCGAACGAGCTTGTTGTAAGCTCGGATGCGGTGAAGGACGGCTGATTGTCGTCGATAACGACATAGGGCTCGCCGCTGAACGCCGGGATGTTATCGAGCGATGCGGCAGTTTCTGAGGCGGTCGATGTGCTGCCGGACTGGGAGCCGGAAGGACCCGGTGCAGGCTGAGCACAGCCGCCCAGCAGCAGACTGAGCGTTAAGATAAGCAGCGCAAGCGTTTGCGTCAATTTTCGCATTTTACATAATCCTCCTGTGTGATGGTGGGGTGGGAGGAGCCTTCGAACTCGGTTTCACGCACTTTTTTCCAGCCTTCCGGCACGGAAAAATGCAGGTCGGCGGGATAGCGGCGGTTCCAGCGGAACACTGTCAGGCACGAGGCAAGGCCGAGATACGGCGTGGGGTCTGTGCACTCCAAAAAGCAGAAATCGTCCGGCTGTGCATGCTGCATGAAATCGTCCTCAGCGCAGATATTCGGGGCGTTTATTCCGGAAAAAAGCGAGAAAGATGAGGTATTCATGCGTAAAACGCCTTTTTGTGAGAGCGCGGCGATGTGCTCGCAGAGAATTCGGTCGCGGCTCTGACGGCGGTGGTTGAACGCGAGACCGTCCGCGTCATCCAGACAGATGAAAATCGTCATAAAGCGAAGCTCCTTTTTTATGGCTCTGACAATTATAGCATATTGACAAGCACCGTGCAAATGATTTGGTAAATATGACGAAACGCGAAAAATATTCTTACGAAAAGGTTTGCATTCTGAAAAATATGCGTTATAATGTCTTTAGAGTAATGGAAAAGGTCTGCACGCAAATGGCGGGCAGAGAAAGAAACCGGAGAAAGAGCAGAAATGAAAGTAACACTCAAGCAGATTGCGGAGCGGACAGGCGTGTCGATCAACACAGTGTCCATGGTGCTGCGCGGCATGAGCGGTATCAGCGCGCCGACGCGAGAGCGCGTCCGCAGGGCAGCGGAGGAGATGGGCTACCGTCGGCAGCTCAAGCCTGCCGCAACCAAGCAGAGCCTGTGTCTGGTCTCGGCAGAGCGGCACAGACGCGACAGCTATTCCTACACCGAATTCAATCGTATTTTTATGAGCTATGCGGCCGCGCACGAATTCAGCGTGGTCACGGCCGAGGCGGAGCAGTTCCGCGATGACCCGGAAGGCGCACAGCGGCGCATTGAGGAGGCGGGCGTCGGCGGGATCCTGACGCTCGGCGACATCGACGAGACGCTGTTCAGCCGCCTGCGGCGGTGCGGTCTGCCGATCGTATCGGTCGGCGCACGCTATTACCGCGAGCCGGTCTGCACCTTCACCGAGGATAACGAAATGGCGGCGCATCAGGTCGTTCACGCACTGATGGAGCGCGGCTTCACGCGCATCGGTTTCGCCGGAAGTCCGTTGTTCAGTGCGGCCTTTTCTGAGCGGTATTTCGGTTTTCGGCAGTCCTGCTACCGCGCCGGTCTTGCCGTGCAGGAGGGAGACGAATGGCTTGATCTGCTTCCGGGCATCGACAGCGAGGAGACGGAAAACAGCATCCTGCGGCATCTGGAGCAGAACAAAAGCCTGCCGGAGGTGTTCTTCTGCGGAAACGACCTGCTTGCGGTGACGCTTGCAAAGGTGCTGCGGCGGGCAGGCGTGCGCGTGCCCGAGGATATTTCGCTCATCGGAGTGGATTTTAATCAGCTCGGTCAGCTCGCCGAGCCGAGACTTACGACGGTGGACATCGGGTGCAGCCGGCAGGTTGAGGCCGCTGTAGAGCAGCTTGCCTCGTTCATTGAAACGGGAACCTACAAGCCGGCGCGCATTCTGATGCCGACCACGCTGCGGTGGGGCGACAGCGTAGCGTACAAAAAGGCGCATTAAAAAGGCGAGCACAGAGTAAATCTGTGCTCGCCTTAATTTTTTGTGCTCTTACAGTATCATCAGACGCGGCTCGCTCTCGCTCAGATCCCTGACGCAGACGGCAAGCCTGTACGCTTTGTCCGCCGGAAAATCCAGCTCGAACAGCTTGTACTGTCCCTCAATATTGCCGCAGTCGATCTGCGGACGGCCGCGCCGGATGTCTATCCAGAATGAGCGGAGCGGCAGGTCGAGACCACGGCCGGTCGCCTTGACAAAGCTCTCCTTGAGTGTCCAGAGACGGTAAAAGCCCTCGTCTCGGCGGAACTGCGGCAGACTGTCCAGATAGCGGATCTCCTCGCGGTGGAAAAAGCGGCTGGCTACATCGCGCCGGCCCTCATCGCAGTGCTGGATGTCGATGCCGACCGGACTGCTGCTGATGGCGCAGACGGCCCATTCGCCCGAATGCGACAGGTTGAAGTGGATGTCCGGCTCTTTGGCGAGGTACGGCTTGCCGCCCTGCGCGATCGCGACCTCGAGCGGATGCTCCGCTTTGGGAAACAGGCGCTTTACCACATATTCAAGCAGCAGCGCCGCCGCGAAGCTCTGCTGGCGGCCCTCGCCATTCAGCTGGTCGATCGCATAGAGCCTTTCCTTTGTGAGCAGCACGCGCTGCGAAATGTTCTCCGGGTCAAATGCGGAGATTTTTGTCGCAAAAACCGCAGTCATGTTCAATATCCCCCTGGAAACGGGCGTATTCGTCCCGCAAAATCATGAAAGGACCGCCGCGCGGCAGTCCTTCCGGCAAGAGATATTATAACAGAACGCCCGGATCAAATCAAGATTTCCGGGCGTTTCTTGTCATTTTTTGCAGCATTCGGACAGTGCATCCGGCATGATCGCGCGCACGGCGGAAATATCGGGGATGATGATGAGCTAGCCGGAAAGAAAGAATGCGTGCCAGGCCGGCATTTCAGTATAGGGAACAGCCTGCAGATTGTCGATCTGCGGCATAACACCTTCGGCGCACCATTCGTTGGTATTTCTGTATATGCCGTTCTTCTCAAGAAAGACAAAAAGATAGGCGCGGTCTGCGTGCGTGTAGTCGCCCATGCAGCACAGCAGCTCGTCGATCGCACGGTTCAGCTCCTCCGGGCCGTCCGCGCGGTCGAGCACGGTCAGCTGATGCAGCATGCGTTCAAGTTCGTCAAGCTGATGCTTCAGACGGGCTTCTGGTTCGGTTTCAGCTGTCAAGATCATTGACAGCCCCTCCTTTCTGTCCGCCTGCGGGCAGAAGGCTGTCCGGCGGCAGGATGATGCAGATCTTTTACCATAAAGTCAGATGTTTGCATGGAAAATCTGGTGGATTTTGGAGAGGGCTTCGGAAAAACACCGGAAATTTTCAATATTCTCTTGACAAGTTACCAATCGGTCACTACAATAAAGTTACCGAATGGTTACTCTGGAGGGATGACATGGCAGGGGAGACAAAAAAGCGTATCATTGAGACTGCGCTCGCGCTGTTTTCGCAGAGCGGCTATCTCGCGACCTCGATGAACGACATCGCACAGCAGGTCGGCCTTACCAAGGCTGCGCTGTACAAGCATTTTTCGGGCAAGCAGGAGATACTGGACTGCATCATCGCGCAGATGGAGCGCATGGATCTGGAGCGGGCGCAGGAATACGAGATGCCCGAGACCGAACCGGACGGCTTCGCTGAAGCCTATCAGCATATTCCGGCTGAACAGATCTACGCATACAGCCTCGCGCAGTTTCGCCACTGGACCGAGGAGGAGTTCCCGGCGCGCTTCCGCAGGATGCTGACGCTCGAGCAGTACCGCGACCCGGAAATGGGGCGGCTGTACCGCGATTACCTCGCCGGAGGCCCGGTGGAGTATATGGCGGCGATCTTTCGGAAGATGGCGGACTCGGACGCACAGGCAATGCAGCTCGCGCTGCGGTTTTATGGACCGATGTTTCTGCTGTACAGCGTGTATGATGAGAGCGAGGACAGGAAATCGGTCATCGAGGCGCTCGATACGCACATTCGAACGTTTATCGAGCAGCTCGAAGCAGAGAAGCGCAGACGGAAATGAAAGGGGAGAGCCGAGTGGAAGCAATCGTTTATGCGACGAATACCGGGAGTGCGGCGCAGTATGCGGAAATGCTTGCAAAGGAGACCGGTCTCGCGGCGTATTCGCTCGATGAAGCAAGGGGAAAAGTTCCAGCAGACAGCGAGGTCATCTATCTCGGCTGGGTGATGGCCGGTACGGTCAAGGGGTACGCCGCAGCGGCGAAGCGGTACATCGTCCGCGCGGTCTGCGCGGTGGGCATGGCGCAGCCGGGCGCACAGGGAAAAATCCTGCGCGAGCGCAATAAGCTGCCGGAGAGCGTGCCGCTGTTCCAGTTACAGGGGAATTTCGACGTAAAAAAGCTGCACGGCATGTATCGGCTGATGATGGAGGTCATGGTCAAAACGGCGGGGAAGGCGCTCGCGTCAAAGTCCGGCCGCACCGCCGAAGAGGACGACATGCTGGACATGATGACAAACGGCGGCGAGCGGGTGCGGGTGGAAAATCTGCACGCAGTGCTCGCATGGTACAGGGGGAGATGATGAGATGATACCGGCATGGAAGATCTATCCGAGCAGTCAGAGACGCAGCACGGTCTATCTGAAGAATGTGGTGAAAAATCCGTTCATCGAGGTCGGGGATTATACGGTTTACGATGATTTCGTGAACGATCCGCGCGATTTCGAACGGAATAACGTGCTGTATCACTATCCGGAGTGCAATCATGACAGACTGAGGATCGGCAGATTCTGCTCGATCGCGTGCGGCGCGAAATTCATTTTCAATGCCGCTAATCATGCAATGGACAGTCTTTCGACCTACACGTTCCCGCTGTTTTTCGAGGAATGGGATCTGCCGACGGATACGGCGTCCATCGCTGAAACATGGGACAGCAGGGGTGACATCGTGGTCGGAAACGATGTCTGGATCGGCTATGAAGCTATCATTCTCGCCGGTGTCACTATCGGAGACGGCGCGATCATCGGCAGCCGTGCGCTCGTGACGAAGGATGTGCCGCCGTATACGATCGTCGGCGGCCTGCCTGCGAAACCCATCCGAAAACGCTTCGACGAGGAAACCATCGCGCGTTTGGAGGCGCTGCGCTGGTGGGACTGGGATAGAGAGAAAATCAAGCGGAGCATTGACGCGATCCGCCACGGTGATATAGATGCGCTGGAGAAGAACGCTTAAGGCAGCACCGCACAATGAAACCTGCGGCGGTATTGCCTTGAATCATTTGGAAAGGATATGCTTGTTGAAATTTAAACTGATCAGATCGGCTGTATTGGAGCTTGTGGACTGACCGGGAGGGCCGGAAAATCCACAAACGCCTGTCCTCCCGCAGAAACCTGCATTCTACCGGAGGAGATCACAATGAACCGAGAAAATAAACGAAAAACCTTTGAAAAGGGATATTACAGGACACACGCCTGCAGCGACAGCTTTACCTGCCGTGTCTGCGGACGGCTCGTCACGCCGCAGTCTGCCGGAACCGATCACCGCAACCACTGCCCGAACTGTCTGTCCAGTCTGCATGTTGACATTGAGCCGGGCGACCGTGCATCCGACTGCGGCGGCATTATGGAGCCGGCAGCGGTCTGGGTGCGCAGGGGCGGAGAATGGGCGATCATTCACCGCTGCCGCCGCTGCGGCGGGCTTTCGTCCAACCGCATTGCGGCCGACGATAATCCGATGAAGCTGATGAGCATCGCCATGCGTCCGCTGAGTGCGCCGCCGTTTCCTATCGAGCGCATCGAGGAAATGACGCGCCGCATGGGCGGTGACGGCGAGATGAACTGGTAGGAAAGACGGCTCGGATGGGTCGGAAAAAGACATGAAAACAGCCGGAGCAGAGGATAAGTCTGCTCCGGCTGGCACATATTCACGGCATTCGCCGATCTTTTTCAGCTCTGGTTTTTGTCTCGGCCGCCTTTCCTGTGCAGGAACGACTGAACAGCTTCGCGGATCACGTTATTGTTCTGGATTTTCACAACCGCATAGAACATATCCGGGGTGGGGAATTTCGGCAGATAGATATAGTAAGCCGGGATCCACTCGGTCGGGCTGTATTTTTCCTTTGCGCGGTATAGATCTTTGAAGCCGTAGCATTCATTCAGATGATCGTATACGAAGTGAAGGAGCTTTTCAACCGGCTCTGCCTTTTCGTCATCCAGTCCGGCGAGCGGAGCAACGCCAAGGCTGCCGTAATGAATCCCCTCGTTTTTGAATACCTGAAAGGCTTCGTAGATGATGGTTTCCATGACGCCGCCCGGCGCGCCATTGCCGTGGCGGGTGACATCGGCCATGTAGCCGTCTTTGCCGAGAAACGGCACAAAAACGATAAAAGCGACGATTTGATTATCCTTGTCGCGTGCGTAAAAATACCGCTTGTCCATCGGGTTTTCCAGACCGGCCGTACCCATTGTGAACGAAAGCAGCGAGCTTTTCTTCTGTCCGAGCCATTCGTCTGTCACGCGGTCAAACGCCTGCTCGATCTCGGGATCACGTTTTTCCAGCGGCCTGTACTCGGATACCGTAACGCCTGCTTTGGTCGCATGGTTGATGTTCATGCGCATTTTAGCGCCCTTTTTGCCGCTGATTTCGTAATCCGCCAGAGCAAACCGCGCCTCTTCGCCGCATTGGCCAGTACGCCGAGCACGCTCAGCAGAAGGACATACAGACTGCGTTTTCGGTCTTTTGGTGCGGCCGGGCAGCAGAAATCCCTGCGGAAGCAAAGAAAGGCGGCCAGCAGGAGCAAATCGATCACAGAAATCAGAACAGATGCCGGGGTCAGCTGCCGTACACCGCGCAGCAGGCTCAGCAGGAGAAGCAGCAGCGTAATACCATATGCCGCGCGTTTTCTCTTTTTCAGCTGATTGACAAGACAGAACAGAAGAACGGATACCGCTCGCTGCACCATCCAGCCCATTTCGGTCGATACCAGAACCACCGCCTCCGCAGAGGACCGATGGAAGAAGTTCAGGGCGAAAAGCATCAGAGAAAACAGAAAGATGATACCGATGCACAGGTTTTCGATACGGATACGCATGGATACGGTTGACTGCTTCATGGTCATTCTTCTTTCTTGCTGTCGGGGGATAGGGGAGAATCTGCTTTGCAATACACGATACTGGTTTTTATTATAGCAGAAATTTCGGGGAGATCCATAGCATAGAGCGTTTCCCACAAAACAGACCGTATGACTGTTATTTTTTCAGAATTACGGTTGCGAATTTTACGCATCATCGTTAAAATAGAAAGTACATGAAACAGGAAAGAAAGGAAGGGGCGTCACGATGAAGAACAGGGGCAGGTTTCGCAAATATGTGCCGTCCATCCTGCTGCTCCTGCTGTTTGAAGCAGTAGCGGTCGTGCTGTGGCTTGTCAGGGACAACCTGTTTTATCTGCTGAATTTCAGTTACATAGGCTGTTGTCTTGCATTGGGGACGGCGCTGTTCGCCGCCGGGAAACGATACACCCGGCATTTTGTGCAGCTGGCGGTGGGATGCTACATGCTGCTGTATCTCGGCGTGATCTCCCGCGAGAATATGCAGATCGAGGGCTTCTGGTACTATCTGTTCCTCGGTGCTTTTGAAGCGGCGACCATCCACTATGCGGTGGCAAAAATCTTCGGGCCGCTGCTGTTCGGGCGCGGCTGGTGCGGCTATGCCTGCTGGACGGCGATGGTGCTCGACTTTTTACCTTACAGGCAGCCGCAGAAGCCGCGCAGGGAAAAGCTGGGCGTTCTGCGATATGTGATGTTCGCATTATCTCTGGCGCTGGTGTCCGGGCTGTTTTTGATGAAGGCCGCCGATCTGGAGCAGATTATGTTCCGGATGTTCCTTGCGGGAAATGCGCTTTACTATATCGCGGGAATTGCACTCGCCTTTGCGTTCAAGGATAACCGCGCATTCTGCAAATATCTGTGCCCGATTACAGTGTTTCTCGCGCCCGCGAGCTATTTTTCGCTGCTGCGCGTCCACTGCGATGAAAGCAAATGCATCCACTGCGGGAAATGCCTGCGTGTCTGCCCCATGAACGTAGAGGTCAACAAGGGGTCCCGCAGACGGAAAAACGGAACGGAGTGCATCCTCTGCTGCGAGTGTACGAAGGTCTGTCCCACAAAGGCGCTGCATTAGAATGAAGCAGAGGGAATGCCGCTCGTCGAGGAATTGCTTATAGCGAGCGCTTTCTCAATCCTTTCAATCAGGCCTAAATCAGCCGGAAGCCATTCTACGCTTTTCAGAGTTTCCTTGGTCAGCCATCGCGCCTCAGCGGCCTCTAACAGCTCAAGATCACCGCGAATCAGCTGACACCAGAAGCAATCCATTGAAAGGTGAAAGGTCGGATAATCAAATTCGACGGTATCAATCAACTCACCAACCGAAATCTCGGAGGCCAATTCCTCTCGGATTTCTCTTTTTAGGGCCTCCTGCGGCGTTTCGCCGGGCTCGATTTTTCCGCCGGGAAACTCCCACAGACCCTTAAAGTCACCATAGCCGCGCATGGTGGCAAAGATCTTTTCGCCATCGCGAATAACTGCGGCGACGACTCGAATTGTTTTCATAAAATGCCTTTCTTTATCCGACTACCAGCTTGTTCGTCTTGCGAAGATACTTCGCCGGGATAGGCTGGTCCAGATGCCATGTAATATTCATCGGCCTGCTGCCGGTATGCTTCACATAGGCTGCTGTTCCGAGACAGGTATACGGTGCAGCGCCAATGCTGTCCTGCTTGAACTCCCGCACGAAGAGAACGACCCTGCTGCCGCGCTGCCGGTGGTTGATATAACGCTGACCGGTGCCTGCCATATCGGAGGTCGTGCTCTGACTTTGCCAATGGAACAGGCTTTCGTTGATCGAATAGTCGTTGTACATGGTAGTCGGTGAGTAGTCCTTGTCCGCCTTGTTGAGCGTGATAAAGAATACATCGACCTGCTTGTCCGGCAGCCATTTGACACCTTCCCGCACATTTTTCGGCGTCATGTAGTCCATTGCAATCAGAATTTGATCTCTGGTATAGGTGCAATGCAGATCCAGCGGACAATCAAAGCCAAGCGGGACAGGCTGATCGATGAAGTCAATGCGCTCCAGATTGAGTGCCAGAAGCCCATACAGTTCGTGCATCATTATCGGGCTGTCCGCGAGCAGCTGCATGTTGGCTTGCGCAGTATGGGAACGCCAGTCTGCCGCTTCTTGAAATACGGTGATGTAAAACATTTGCAGCATGCGTTTTTCAAAATCGGAAAGCGAAGCCGCAAGTTCACAGGAGAAGTGCGGAAGAATATCCGTCAGAAACTTAATCCAGCGCCGGGAATCCACGGCAACCAGCTTGCTGAACGCCTTTGTCAGAATGCTTTCGGCAGGCTCGGCAAAATCGTCGCAGACGCCTGCATCTGCGCAGAGACGGGAGAAGGAGAACTTGCCGTAGATAGAACGCGGGTCGAGGTGATAATAGCCGATGAAATTCTTCAAGGAAAGGGGAAGGCCGCTGTCCTGTGTGAAGGTTTCGATACGTGCAATCAGACCGGCACGGTCGCCGAAGGAGCGGCGGATATTCGCCAGAATGACTTCGGAAGCCTTCTTTTCCAGCTGGATATAGCAGCCCTTCGGCAGTGATACAAAGCCCTTTTTCACCTCGTACTGCATGCTGTGATTGCTGTGAGAGAGCAGTGCAGCAAACTTTTCTTCAAAATTGTATTTTTTATTTGCCTGACCGATAAAGTCCAAAACGGTCAGGCATTCTTTTCCTTCCGAGAGGCGCAGACCGCGGCCAAGCTGCTGTAGGAAAATCGTGAGCGACTCGGTAGGGCGCAGGAAGAGAATGGTGTCGACTTCCGGAATATCAACGCCCTCGTTATACAAATCTACAACAAAGATAAAGCGGATTTCTCCGGAGACCAGACGCTGTCTGGCTTCATTTCGTTCCTTATCGCTGGAATTAGCTGTAAGGGACATGCAGGGGATGCCCTTCGATGAGAAATATTCCTCCATGAATTCAGCATGCTCGACAGAGACGCAGAATCCAAGACCGCGAACCGTATTGATGTCGGTTACGTACCGATAGAGAGAATTGACAATATGGCCGGCGCGCTTTTCGGCGACAGCACGGTTCAGAGAAAATACTTTGTTAAGCTCAGCTTTATCATAACCGCCGCGCGTCCAGCGAATATTGGACAGGTCAACATCATCGGAAACGCCGAAGTATTGGAACGGGCAGAGCAGCTTGCGCTCGATCGCCTCCGGCAGTCGGATTTCCGATGCAATGCGGCCGTTGAAGTAATCCAGAACGTTTTTTCCATCCATGCGTTCCGGCGTTGCAGTCAGACCCAATAATATTTTCGGCTTAAAGTGGTTCAGCAGTCCTTGATAGGTGGGCGCTGCTGCGTGATGGAACTCGTCCACAATGATGAAATCGTAATAGTCCTCCGGGAGAACGTCATACAGCTTCTGGGAGGCTACTGTCTGCACCGAAATAAATAGATGCTCCAGACTGCTCGGCTTGAAGCTGCCCACAAAAAGCTCTCCAAAATTGGGATCTTTCAACACAGCACGGAAAGCACTTCGGCTCTGTTTCAGAATTTCCTCTCGATGAACGACAAACAGCAGACGAGGCTTCGAACCGGAGAAGGCTTTGCAGAACCGTCGGTAATCAAAGGCAGAGATTAAGGTTTTGCCGGTACCGGTTGCAGCAACGACAAGATTGCGGTAATAGCCGCGAACCTCGCGCTCTGCCTGCAGGCGATCCAAAATCTCCTGCTGATAGGGGTAGGGCTGAATATCGAAAACGAACTGCATTTCGCTCGTTGGATTGGCCTTGCCGTTTGTCGACAGTGCACGCTCCAGCCTTTCTTTGCACCCGTCCTCATAGACTTCAAAGCTGGCGGTGTTCCAATAACTATCGAAGGTTGCCTCCATCTTCTGAATGGTCGGCAGCATATCCTTGGTTGTCAGCTTAACATTCCATTCCAGTCCGCTGGACATAGCCGGATTGGAGAGGTTGGAAGAACCAACGTACGCCGTGGTAAAGCCGGTTTCACGATAGAACATATACGCCTTTGCATGAAGCCGGGTACGCTCGGTATCGTAGGACACACGAATTTCCGTGTTGGGGAGCTTGCGAAGCGCCTCCACCGCCTTCACGTCCGTTGCGCCCATATATGTTGTCGTAATAACGCGGAGCCTGCCGCCGCGTTCCGCAAAATGCTGAAGATCATCGATGATTAAACGAAGACCGCTCCATTTGACAAACGAAACCAGCATATCAATGCGGTCGGCGGAGACGATTTCTTTCTTCAGCTCGGAAAACATCTGCGGCTCGTGAACCGCTCCGGTAAATAAGCTGCTTTGAGCAATCGATGTTTCAGGGCGGGGGAGATCCTTTGCTTTTTTCCGGCCGATGCGCATCATAGGATCATCGCGGGACAGCAATGCGAATAGCTGTTCGCCTTCATCGTCCACGGTAAAATCGCGCAGGTCGTCCTGCGCTGTCTCCTGTGAAATCAGATCAACAATTTTGTTGACCAGATTTAACTGCGCAGAAATATCGTCACCGGCAATGCGGTCAAGACCTTTATGAACGACCTCGGACAGGTACTGCGTTAAGACAGAGGAGGACTCGGCTGCGTCAATTTTTTCGATGTGTTTGCTGTCTTCCGGCAGCTGACGCAGCTCATCTTTGATTTCGGTATTCACCACTTGCTCGTAAAGGCCTTGTTTAAGCATGAAAGAAGTCTCCTGTGTGGTATCGTAATTCGTAATAGGTAGTATTCCTTGAACTGTTTTGAGCAATTTCGACAATTTTATTGTACTCTAAACCTTGAGGAAAATCAATCCGTTTATCAGCGCTCAGCCTCCAATCTCTTGTAATTGCCCATGGTTTTAGGCATAAAAAAGAGCGCCTATCCATCCCCGATGCGGGAAAAATAGACGCTCTATGTACATACCAATATTCAAATTTATCTCATACAGTGAAAGAGCTTTTTCGTACCTTTTTATATATGCAACGCCGAGAATAAAGATTTTCGGCGTTGCTGGCTGGCGTCCCAGAGAGGATTTGAACCTCCGGCCCCATGCTTAGGAGAAGCCCCCCGCCGGTTTCGCCCGTGTTCACCCGAGTTCGTGGAAGTGGGTCGATGCGTGAAGTCCCGTGATGTAGAGTCGCTGTATGTTCACCACGGTTCATGGAAGATACAGGCAAATTAGACGTTTATTAGACGTTTTCTAATACGGGGGAAGATGCGTATTTTTTTCGCGCGCCAATATTAGACGTTTTTACATGAAAACAGAGTTGATTTTTCACAGCAATACTGTCCCGATACTATATTAAATATACCACAACGATTAGCAAATGAAAAGAGAGCACTTGATCACGGGTGCTCTCTTAGATGGGGAGGTTATCAAAGACTGCCGGCTATCGCACTCAGAATTTTGAGCAGGTCGGGATTATCGGAGATTTTTTTCAAAAGAGACGGATCGATGCCGGAAGGGAGAGTGGGGTTAACAGTAGGGGATGCTTCTTGCGAAGTCGGATCTTTGCCGCGGTAAAAAGCTTCTTCGAACAGCGCGGCGTTGTTTTTTCGGTTTTTGTCCATGATGTGGGCGTACTGGTCGGTTACCATCTGGGCTTGCGCGTGACCGGAGTCTCCCTGGACCGACTTGATATCTCCGCCGGTCAACTGCAGTTTGTAAGTGATGCTGGAGTGGCGCAAGGAGTGAAAAACCACCTTCGGCAGATCGTTTTTTTCAATCAACGCGTTCAAAAGTGCAGCGATGCGTGTCCGCTCCATCGGATGACCCAAGCCGTTGGCGAGGACTAGGTTGTAGTCGGTGTACTCACCCCCGAGAGCTTCCTTGGTGCGTTCCTGCTCGCGCTTCCATGATTCAAGCTGATGGGCAACGGTCGCCGGAATGAAAACCTTGCGGACGCTGGATTCGGTCTTGGGCTTTTTCAGAACGAGCATGCTCGTGTTGCGCTTTGAGCTCTGAGGGAAGATGAAGAGGACGTCCTTTTGCTCGAGGGACTTCATGGCCGTCTTGTCGACACGCTGGAGCTCTTTGGTGATCATGATAGACGCTGTTCCGTCTGCGATGCTTTTCGGCGAAAAATCGACGCAGTCCCAGGTCAGGCCGAGAATTTCGCCGATGCGCATGCTGCACGCGAAAGAAAGGTTGATAGCCAGTTTAAGGCGGGCATCATCGCAAACATCGAGTGCGAGAAAAATCGTCTCAGCATCCCATACCTCGCGTTTTTGGGGTACAGCCTTAGGAACAGTGGCATGGATAGCTGGATTTTTCTCCATAAGCTCCCACTTGACAGCTTGATTGAAGGCGCTCCGCAGCAAACTGTGGACTTTGCGGACTGTCGCCGGCTGGATGAAACCGGTATCCTTTGTTCCACGTTTTTGCGTGATGCGGGAAATGGCGGGTGTTTGTAGGAGTTTCTGATAGTATTTTTCGAGAATGCGCGGCGATATTTCACACAAATCCATCTTACCGATGACTGGATTGATGTAATTCCGTATCAAACGCGTGTTTGAGGAATAGACCGATAGCGACCATGTAGTTGTCCCGTAAAGGGAGACATACTCTTTAAGCAGATCGGCCACCGTTTTGCAGGTGGGAACGTTCATAACGCCAAGCTCCTGACGACGCTCGATCTCTGCCTTGCGGCGCTTTGCATCAGCCAGGGTTCGATACGTTTCCCATTTTTGCTTGCGCTTTCCGGATACTTCATCATACTCGTAATGCACGACGAGAAAACGATTGTTTCTATGAACAATTGATGCCATTATTTTCACCTCAAATTTCATGTTTATTTTTCTGTTGAAGTAAAATCCACTGGATTTCATCTCGCGAAATCAAATATTTTGCACCGCATTTCTCCGCGGCGAGTTCGCCGCTTTGAATCATTTGGCGGACATCATTATATGTAATGTGCAGGAGGACAGATGCTTCCTGCATCGAAAAAACCGACTTTGTTTTGTCGATTTCGGTGCAAAACCTGCTCTGATCGGCATGCCAGCGCTCGAAACTCTCTTTGGTCACGCGCCGACGGCCGGCGATAAAAACGAAGTCGAATTTGTCTCGATCCGGGCCATAAAGGAGGATGTGGTAAACAGCCTTGCGAGGGATGCCTAAAATCTGTGCTATTTCGGGCATCGTCAGCGTTTCTGCTTCAAGAGCAGCATCTCGTGCTCGGTCGGCTCGGGTACGGTATCTGGTTTGCGTTTTATACCAATCTAAAAAATCGCGCTTGGAAATGCGAAGCCAGCTATCAACTTTAAAAGTTTTAATGTTGTAACGTTGAATAATATCGTATATGGTACTGAAGCCTATGCCTAGCTCTTCGGCAAGCTCTTGCGGGGAATAGGATTCTGCATGGAGTACTTTGCCGGGCGGCGGCCCATGGACCTTTTTGTGCTTGACTTGTCGGGCATACCAATGCTCGAAACTGTCTATTATGATTCGAATCTTGCCGTTGATAATAGCGGTCTCGAAGCATTGCTTTTTAACAAGCCAATACGCATCGGTTTTACCTAAGCCGAGCAGGCGCTGCATCTCCGGGACGGACATTGTAGTCTTTTTCTTTTTTGTCATGGGGATTCTCCTTCGAAAATAGTAGCCAGGTCATTTGACCTGGCTATATTTTAGTTGATGTATAGCGACATTGTTAGGATGTCGAACAGTTGAGCGACATCCTTGACATCAGCAGGATTGGCCATTAAGCCATTCGTCAAAGCTTTGCTTGGAAATTCGGATTGCGGTGCCGATTTTAAACCAGTGGAACTGACCGGTTTTCAGCAGCTGATAGACGCTTCCACGGCTAATGCCCAGCATTTTCTGCAACTCAGCGACCGTATAGCAACGCTTGTCGGTGCTGATAGGGATACTATCGATATTTTGCATAAAAATTACTCCTTTTGCTCGTTAGGTGGTATGATGCGGATGATGTGCTGTGGCGGCAGGCCTATGCTCTCGCGAATGCCTAGGTCGATGCACGACATATGGATTGGTCGCACATGACCCAAATAGCGGATGATTTGCGATTTACGTATTGTCTGGATCTGTTCGGCCAAGGCCATGCATGGCTTGTCCAGACCGCGTTGATGCCGCAAGACGTAGTGTGTTGGCATGTCTGTTTTTTTGATTTCAGTCGTAAGAGGAACGACGATCAGGGTCGGTGCAAATCTGTTGCCGTAGTCGTTCTGAACGACAACAACAGGGCGAGCGCCTCCTTGAATGTGACCATGATGCTCGCCGAGGTCAGCAAGGTAAATGTCACCTCTGCGAAAACTCCAATTTTTGTTAATCATAGATTTCCACTCCTATTATGTAACGTGGGCGGAGAAGATCCCGCCCACGGTGAATTTCTATTGCTAAAGATTATGTTTCCCGAGAATTTGTCTCTGACGCCCCCTCAGGATCGCAGGCATTAAGCCTATAGGGAGTCAATCAAGCGGTCGGCTGCGATAACCGACCTCATGGGAATTTCACCCCTTCACTTTCGCGTGAAGCCTCGTACGGAAGTATCTTTAAAAAACGTGAAGGATCGTTGCTGAATATCGCTCGCTCCGATACTTGCAGCGAAGTCACGCTCTTGCCAGTTGGCAATCGTGGCGATCGGTCGCTGATGTAGCTCCCCAACACGGGTTGGACTTGATTGACTGATATTGACTTGTCAAAGAACATGTAAGGATTAATGATCCTTACATAATAATTGTATATTATTGCGAAGGAAGTAACAGGTACAGGGAGTACGGATTACCCGAGTTCAGTTGTTCTACAATTGGCAAGAAGAATATAATCTGTGCTTGTATGGAAGAACTTGGACATGGCAATAACCAGATCAAGAGATGGTGTACGCTTCCCACGTTCAATTTTTCCAATATGTTCGAGACTGATTCCTAAAGCTTCGGCTAGCTTTTCCTGGGTTAACCCTTTTTCCGTACGCAACATTTTGATGCGCAGCCCGAGTTCAATTTGAGCGAAATAGTCCATTTGTTAAACTCCTAATTGTTTATTTTAAGGCTGTTTTAGCCTTTCAGTTAAACAATTCAGTTTTGCGGTAAGAAAAGTGAATTTTTGGCGCAACTTTGCTGGTAGAAAATATGGTCGATATAAAATTGAACACTGAAGATCTGCTTCGCTTGCTATTTGTGCGGATGGATGGTAAATGCTATACTATCGTAGCGGAACAATCGGCGGTTGAGGTGGCGGAACGGGTGCCTTTTGAGGCAAAATGGCGCCTGCTGGCGAGAGTGGGAGCCAGCTGCTATATTCTGATTTCCAATGTATCGGGAGCAGTAAAAGTAGCCCCGCTGCAAATTCTTCAGTTTCCGGTGTTGCTGCCGCACAAGTTTCAGGACGTAGAAAAGTTCAATTTGCAGTTCCCGGACTTCTCCGAAATCACCGAAATGGCGGACAAGCTTCGCTGGCTTCGATACCAGAAAGGCCTGCGGCAGAGAGACGTAGCCGACTACGCTGGTATAGACCGGAGCACTTATGTCCACTACGAAGAATACGGCAAAGACCTCTACCCGCTGGAGCATATGGAACGAATTGCTCAGCTCTTTGAGGTTCCGGTCGAAAGCCTTCTGGATGACTACAATCTATTTCTGTGAAATGGTCAGGGCAAACAGATTAAGGCAATTCGAATGAAACTGGGGTTGACGCAGAAAGAATATGCGGACAAGCTGGACGTCAGCCTTGGCAGTCTCAATCAGTGGGAACAAAACCGCAAGCAGATATTCAAATCCACATGGGAGAAGTATTTCAAACATAGCCTTGAAAGTTGCGGATAATTCCGATAGAATTATTACAGAATCATTCAGGAGATACAGACCCATGATTATCAAATCTTCGACTGCACTGTGTAATGACTACAGCATGATCTCTGATCTGGCGCATGAAAAAGCCGAACAGCGTGAGGAAACCTTGAAGCTGCGGGCAAAGCTGGAAGCAGCAGAGGTCGCTCGGCTTTCCGGCGCACCTGACTACACATTGGAGGAATCCAGAAAACGGTTGGAAGTAATCTATCAGCGTGACTAACCTTGCGCTCAGCGGGAGCTTGAAGAAATCGCACAGCTTCACTTGAACCTTGTAGGAGCAAACTCAGCGAGAAACATTACCAATCTGATTTTAGACACGCTTTCCCGGCTGGAGCTGTTTCCGCTGTCCGGCCATATCCCGCAGGATAAAGAACTGCGAAACGGCGGATACCGATATGTGATCGCCGGAAAGTATATCTGCGTGTACCGGCTGATCGCTGAAACGGTTTATGTGTACCACATTGCCCACGGCGCAAGCAATTATCCCACGCTGTTCAAGAGGCTTCTGAAAGAAGAAAATCAATAACGATTCGCAAGGAATATCCGAAAAGCAGGCAGACCGGCTTTCAATGCCAGTCTGCCTGCTTGCTTGCATATGTATCACTGCTGCGCTTTCAGATGCTTCACTGATGCGTCCACCAGTTCCAGCTTCTGCTCGGTGCCGCAGGGCAGCTTTTGGATGTTTTTCATCGCCTGATCCGCCTGAAATTTTGCAAGCTGTTGCCCCAGCTCCTTTTGTGCCTGCTGTGACTTGGGGAAGATCAAAAATACGTCCATGGCTGCCCTCCGTTCCAGAGCGTTTCCTGCTTCAATTTATGCGTGTTTTTCGGTGCGTATGTAGACAGATAGAACCTGTTTTCTTTATTGTGTTCTCCTGTTCTATAATGAAAATAGTCCCTCTACTAACCAGTTGCTGAATTTTTCCGTGAATTGTTAGTAACTGCCTTAAACATTTTCACTCAGCATTTCTCTGAGCTTCTCTAACGCACTTACTTTGTAATAGTGGACCGTGCACCTCTTGACACAGAAAGCCTTTTCAAACTCGTGTTCGGTCATAGGATCATCTGATAAATACAGATGGGTGATTACTTTCTGCTCAATCTCCGACAAATGGCACATTGCATCGAGCATATTCTCCGTGAGAATGCTGCGAAGGACATCGTCCTCCACATGGCAATCAGGGTTCTCCAGCAAGGCATCTCCAGTTACTTCCCGATCCTCAGCGTTAGGAGAAACATTGTAGGAGATCACCTCGATACCCAATGCATTCATGGTTTTCTGTAAATAACAGGCCCTGTTGTTTTCACGCTTCCACTCTTTTGCGGTTTGACTGTCAACTTCCATATGATTAGTTCTTATTAGGAACGCTGTAATATCAAGGCTTTCCGGGGCCTGCAATACCGGAAGAAAATAAAACAGAGCTATCACATTACGCAGAAAGCCGTCCGTTGAGGAAAACGGGCGGCTTTTTTGCGTGGATGGCCCGAAAAGGAGGCGAAAATTTTCAAAAAATAATAGCAAAATTTTCGGAGAAAACTTTGTGCAAAACGATGAAATTTAAGGAGGTTAGCAAATGGCAGAAGAAAAGCGCCCTCTGGAGTCAGAGCCGCAGGCGGCACCGGAGGCCAGTACGCCTGACGTCCCCGGTGCCCCTGCCCCGGACTTGTCGGGCGATATTTCCCAGCCGGTGCATGACGGCCCTGCCCAGCCGGACCCCGGCGACGTGGTGATTTCTTTTGAAAAGATCGACGAGTTATTGAAGGAGCGCCGCGATGCCGCCCGTGAAAAGGTGGAACAGGAATCGCCGCCTGAACCATCGGCTGAAGGCGGCAAAGAGGAAAAAACCAAGCCAGAACCCGAGCAGCCCAAGCCCCGCCGGGGCCGTCTCCCGAAGGAAAAGGCTGTGTCCGAGGACAAGGACACGAAGGCGGCGACGCCCCGCAGGGGCCGCCCACCCAAGGCTGACAAGGCGGCCCCTGACAAGGCCACGCCGCCCAAACCTCGAGACAAAGTGTCCCGAAGCGGCAGCGAAAAAGCTACCGCAGATAAGGGCGGAAGCATTTCCGCCGCTGCTCCCGCGCAGGAGCAGGCTCCGGCAGCGCCGACGCCCCCGCCACGCCCTGTGGAGGAGGGCAAGGTCATCTATCTGAAGCTCTATACCTTCCGGGACCACCCGTTCAAGGTGGAGGACAACGCGGCCATGACCGATTTGGTCAGTACCATCAAGGAGCATGGCGTTATGACCCCCGCCACCGTCCGCCCGGAAAAGGACGGCAGCGGCTATGAGATCGTGGCGGGCCACCGCCGCCATCGCGGCAGTGAGCTGGCCGGTCTGGACGAGCTGCCCTGTATCGTGCGGGACATGACCGACATTGAGGCCGTCCGCGAGATGAAAAACAGCAACAAGCAGCGCGGCGATCCCCTGCCCAGCGAACTGGCAAAGCTGCTGGATCTGGAAGTGGAGGCCATCAAGCACCAGGGCGGGCGGCTGGACAATGTAGCCCCCGGCGACATCGGCAAACGCTCCGTTGAGATCGTGGGAGAAAATAACGGCATGAACTATAAAAAGGTCATGCGTTATATCCGGCTCAACTCCCTTGTCCCGGAGCTGCTGAACAAGGTGGATGATAAAAAGCTGGGCTTCATGCCCGCTGTGGAGATCTCCTACATCAAGCCGAAAAACCAGCGGCTTATCGCCGTCTCCATTGACGGCGAGCAGTCCTCGCCCTCCCACGCACAGGCGAAAAGGCTGCGGAAACTGGACCAGGCGGGCAAGCTCAACGGCGACATTATCGACGGAATCTTATCTGAAAAGAAAAAGGAGGATCGCGGCGTGATCATTTCTACTGCGGAATTGGAAAAGTATTTTGGCAAGGAGGTCACTCCCGCCAAGATGAAAGAGCAGATCATCTCTCTGCTGGATGACTGGAAGGCCAAGCAGCCGCCCGAGCTGGGCAAGCCTGAAAAGAAAGCGGATCTGGAGAAGTAAACCTCGAGACAGATTGGGGCTGTTGACAAAGCCCACTTATCACTGGAAATATGATATAATGAGAAAAAGAGCGGAGAGGGGGATGGGAATGCAACTGAAACTGCAAATGGTAACGATAGAAGATTTGGTAACAGAAGGACATTTCCTGCGAAAATTGGAAGACACGCTGGACTTGTCCTTCGTCCGTGAAGAAACAGCCCATCTGTACAACCGCAGGTATGGCCGCCCGGCAATTGACCCTGTTGTGCTGGTAAAATATCTGCTGGTAGGATACCTGTACGGGATCCCATCGGAACGGCAGATCGAACAGCGTATCCAGACGGATGTGGCTCTGCGGTGGTATCTGGGTCTGGATCTGTTTGACCGGGTACCGGACCACAGCACCATCTCTCAACTGCGCCGGCGCAAGCCTTCTTTCCGCAAGGTTTTCCGTCGGCTGTTTGAGGAAGTGGTGCGTCAGTGCATTGAGAAAGGTCTGGTCAGCGGGCGGCTGGCAGCCACCGACTCTACCCATGTAAAGGCCAATGCCTCCCGGGCGTCGGAGCATCTGGTGGAAATGCGGTCGGAACCGGGCGCATACTGGGAACGGCTGGACAGCTACGAGGAAGAAGGACTGCAGGCACTGGAGAAAAGGACTGGACACCGCCGGAAGAAGCGGACAAAGCAGGTCAAGCGGGACAGCCGCCGCAGCCAAAAGCGAGTGAGCCGGACTGATCCGGAGGCAGGCCACATGAAACGGCCGGGGCAACCGGAGGGCTAGCACTACCTGAGCCACCAGACCTTGGACACGGACCACGGTGTGATCCTGGGCGTGACAGTGACACCGGGAGATGTGCATGATTCCGTGCCATACCTGGACCACCTGGAGCAGATCCATCGGAATGTCTTCCCCATTCAAGCAGCCACAGCGGACGCCGCTTACGATTTTCCTCTGGCCCATCGTGTACTGGAGGAGCAGGGAATCTCTTTTTGTGTCCGGCCGCAGCCTTCTGCTGACAGCACCAAGGCGGAATTCAAGCGGGATGCCTTTTCTTATGATGCGGAGAAAGATGTTTACCATTGCCCCAATGGGAAAGAGCTTCGAGTGAAGGGGCTGTACCGCAGCGCCAGTGGTGTGTACTGGGAGTATTGGGCGGACCGCGGAGACTGCCAAAGCTGTCCTTCCCGGGAGAAATGTTTGAGCGAAAATGATAAACGCGGTGCGCGAAAGTTGCTGGACACCTACTTCCGTCCCACAGTCCGACGGCATCTCGCCCGGCAAAACGAGCCGGACTATCTGGCTGCGCTGCGCAAGCGGCAGATCTGGTGCGAGGGCACGTTTGCCGCTCAGAAGTGGGGACATAACTTAACACGCGTCTTGCGACGGGGGTTAGAGGCAGCGGAGGACCACTGCCTCCTCTCGGCGACCGCTTTGAACTTAAAAAGGATGATAAGATGTATGGGATGACGCCGATGGGCGTCTTTTTTACTGCCATTTTTCCACTTGTAATAAATGATCAGGCACTTTGTCAACAGCCCCAAAGTGTCCCAAAGCTGCGGCGGCTGCTTCGGCAGCCGCCTTTCCTTTTGCCGTGGAGGAGGTGATCTTACGGCGACCACATTTCTCAAAGCCCATCATATCAGCAGAGGCGAAACCATAGCGCAGTCTCTGAAAGACCGTTTCGACTATGGACAAAGCCCGGAGAAAACCGGAAACGGGGAACTGATCTCCGCCTATGAGTGCGACCCGCAGACCGCTGATGCGGAGTTCCTGCTTGCCAAGGCCAGATACAAAGCCATCACGGGCCGGGAGCAGCGCCGGGACGCCGACGTGCTGTGTTATCAGATCCGGCAGTCCTTCAAGCCGGGAGAGATTACGGCGGAGGAGGCAAACCGCGTGGGCTATGAGACGGCCATGCGCTGGACGAAGGGGAAACACGCCTTTTTCGTTGTCACCCACACCGACAGGGCGCACATTCATAATCACATTTATTACAACTCCACCACGCTGGACTGCACCCGGAAATACAAGGATTTCTGGCGCTCGGCCAGCGCCCTGCGTCGGCTCTCCGACCGTGTATGTCTGGAAAACGATCTCTCCGTCATCACCGATCCCAAGCTCCACAGCAAGGGCCGCTTTCTGCATTATGGTCAATGGCTGGGGCCGGAGCGCCCGCCCTCTGCCAAGGTGCGGCTCAAGGCTGCCATTGGAGAAGCCCTTGCAAAGCGCCCCGCCGATTTTGCCGACTTCCTGCGGCTCATGGAGGAGGCAGGCTATGCGGTCAGGCGGGGACGGGGCGGCGCGATCTCCTTTCTTGTGCCGGGACAGGAGAAACCGATCCGGCTCCGGGCATCCACCCTCGGGGACGGTTACGATCCCGAGGACATCCGGGCGGTCATCGCCGGGGAGCGTTCGATCCCGGCTGCGGAGGATGCCGCCCCAGCGTCCCGGCGCGTGGGCCTGATCGTGGACATTGAGCAGCGGCTTCGGGAGGGAAAAGGCCCGGCCTATGAGCGATGGGCCAAGGTCTACAACATCAAGCAGATGGCCGCCGCGCTGCAATTCCTCCGGGAGCGGCAGCTTACGGACTATGCCGCGCTGAGTGCAAAAACGGATGGAGCGGTGGACCGCTTTCACCGGCTCTCTGATAAATTGCGGGCCACCGAGACGGAGCTGGCGCACACCTCCGAACGGATGGGCGCGGTGGTGCGGTACGCCAAAACTCGCCCCGTATTCGATGGGTACAAGGCGGCCCGGTACAGCAGGAAGTATCTGGCCGAGCATGAGGCGGAGCTGGCCGATTACCGGGCGGCGAAGGCTGCCATGAACGAACTGCTGGGCGGGGCAAAGCTGCCGAAAATGGACGCGCTGAAAGAAAAGCGCCGCGCTCTGGCAGCACGGAAAAAGAAACTGTACGCCGAGTACCGGAAAGCGCAGCGGGAAATGCGGGAGGCCGTGGCGGTCAAGACAAACATTGACCATCTGCTGGGCCTGACGGACGGGCAGAAAAATAAGGAACAGGAGCGATAAGCAACGGTGACGCAGATATAAGGCGCTTGCGCCGCTGACTTCGGGACAAAGTGTCCCGAAATGCCGGGTTTGGGGAGGCTCCCCAACAAGCATTTTTGCCGCCCCCTGCGGGCGAAAAAATCGTGAGTGTCTATACACTCACCCTGCTTGCCGAATCGCCCACCCCCGGAAATCCGGCCGTTTTCACAGGCGGCGCTTTCCTCCGAAACCGTATCGTAAAATGGAATCATGGGAAACTTATGACAAACGATATGGATGAGAAAACCATGATTTTGCAGGCATTAAAAGAAAAGATGCAAGTCGTTTTCTTTTTGTTATTGCATCCAGCCCTTTTCTGTGCTATACTAATGGTGTATACACCACAAGAGAAAGGAAGTGATCCTCATAGCCATCACAAGCGCAAGTTTGCCCACGAAAAAGCGGATTCTGACCGTTTGCGTGAAGCTGTTTTTGGAAAAGGGCTACAAGCAGACCACGCTGGCGGAAATCAACGAAAAGGCCGGTGTGTCTTTCAGCCAGTTCCAGAACATTTTTCGCGCCAAGGACGGCGTATTGACGGAGCTGGTGGAGTTCATGTTTGAAAACCAGTTCGCCATGGCGCGAAGCGCGGCGGGTGCGAAGCTGCCGCCGATCTATGTCTACGCGGTCGAAACGGCGATCCAGATGACGCTGACGGAGCTGAACGAAAACCTGCGGGAGATCTACATTGAAGCCTACACGCAGAAGGAAGCGTCTGAATTTATCTTCCGGGAAACGGCGAAGGAGCTGTATCAGATCTTCGGTCCGTATCAGCCGGAGTTGACTGCCCGCGATTTTTATGACATGGAGATCGGCTCAGCCAGCATCATGCGCGGCTACATGACCCACCCCTGCGACGAGGAGCTGACGCTGGAAAAGAAGCTGCGGCTGTTTCTCACCATGAGTCTGCGGGCGTACAACGTCCCGAAGGAGGAAACGGAACAGGCGATCCGGTTCGTGGAAGGGCTGGATATCCGCACGATCTCCGAACAGGTGATGCAGGCGCTGTTCCGTGCGCTGGCGATGCGCTTTGAGTTTTCCCTCGCGGGGATCACGCTGCCAGCACAAAAATAGAAGCCAATATGTATTGCAAGGGAGTACTCCCTTGCATCGGGATATATCCCGATGCAATCCCCTCTTGCTCCCAAACGCGCTTCCCACGGGGGACGGGAGGTGCGCGAGAAGAAAGTGAGGAATGACTATGAAAAAACGACTGCTCAGCGTCCTGCTCATGTGCTGTATGGTGCTGACACTGCTGCCAACAGCGGCCTTTGCTGAGGGCAGCGAGGAAGAACCGCCTGTTTGCAGCTGTGAAACAGCCTGCACGGCAGAAGCAATGAACGCAGATTGTCCCATCTGCGGCGCAGAGGGTGCTTCGGCGGAGAATTGCGCAAAATACATCAAGCCCGCAGACGATGCGGCAGTGCAGCCGGAGGGGGAAGTGTCCGACCCCCAGCCGAAGACAGCCTTGACGGCGTTAATTGGCGGGAGCGAGACGGCAACAGAAGTCAGCACCGCGGAAGAACTGACTGCAGCTATTGCTGATGTTAATTTCGACACCGTCAAGCTGGCGGCGGACATTAACATTGACACCACGCTGACGGTCAACCGCACTGTGACGCTGGACTTGAACGGCAAGGTGCTGCAAATGACCGGCAGCGGCAGTGTTATCAAGGTGGAGAGCAGCGGCAATCTGACGCTGACCGACAGCAACACCGCCGCCGAGCACAAATTCATGCCGAATGGCAAACTGTGGGTGCTGGACGAGGCAAACGGCAAGGAAACCGTCACCGGCGGCGTCATCACCGGCGGTAAAGGCTATCCGTTTCATCTCATCAGCAGCACAGTAAATTGTGGCGGCGGTGTGTATATCGCACCCAGCGGGCAGTTGACCATGACCGGCGGCAATATTATCGGCTGCTCCGCAGAGTTCGGCGGCGGTGTATGTATTTATCCGAGGCAAAACGGCGAACAGATTCAGTTCTCTATGTCCGGCGGCAGCATCGCCGGATGTGTCGCCTCCGACATCGGCGGCGGTGTTTGTGCTTACGGCACGTTCAAAATGTCAGGTCCGGCGGTCATTCGCAGCTCCGCCGTCGAAAGCGCGGACAATTTTGTTTGCGGCGGAGGCGTATATGTCGACGGTAGCTTTGAAATGTCTGGCGAGGCAACAATCAAAGGCTGTCAGGCAATCTCCGATTCTGCCAACGGCGGAGGCGTATTTGTCAACAGCAGCCGTAGCTTTGTGATGTCTGAGAAGGCAAAAATCGAAAACTGTCAGGCAATCTCCAATTCTTCCAGGGGCAGGGGCGAGGGCGGGGGCGTCTATCTCGCAAACAATACGAAGTTCACCCTGTCGGGCAGCGCCGTGATTCAAAATTGCACGGCAACAAATTCCGCCAACCACGGCGAAGCCTATGGCGGCGGCGTAAGCGCCGATTGTGTGAAGGAGATCACCTTGGCGGACAGTGCGCGCATCGTTGGCTGTACTGCGGCAAACGGAAGCGGACTATACATCACCGGCTCTCAGCAATCTGGCTATGGGATTCTTTATGCCAACAGCGGCTCGGTTGACGGCGACGTCGTGCTGGGAGATACAGAAGACGGTCCCTGTACCATTACAGGCTCCGGCGGGACTGTGTTCAATGGCAAAGTGACCGTTACCCCCGGCAGCACCATCGAAAGCGGCACATTCAACGGTGAGGTGACCAACAACGGAACCATCACCGGCGGCGTCTTTAACAACACAGTCTCCGGCAGCGGTATCATCAAAGGCGGCACATTTAACACCCCGATGACCGGCAGCGGCACGGAGACAGACCCCTATCAAATTGGCACCGCCGACCAGTTGAAGCTGTTCCGGGATATTGTCAATGGTACGGGTGGCCAGACGCAGAACCGTGGCGCGTGGGCTGTGCTGATGAACGACATCGTTCTCAACGATGGTACCTTTGCCGAGGACGGCAGCTACACCCCCGGCCCCAGCGGCAAGACCGCTGAGGAATGGACACCCATCGGCAAGTATACGGACGACGGCAATAATACCCCCTATACCGGCACCTTTGACGGAAAGCATTATGCCATTAAGGGTCTGTATGTTGTCAATTTGCCCGATGTCGCCGTCGGCCTGTTTGGTGGTCTGAAGGGCGCTGCCGTCCGGAATCTGACGGTAGATGGCTATGTACAGGGCTGCGACTTTGTCAGCGGTATCGCGGGCGATGCCAGCGCGAACTCAACCATTGAGAATTGCCGGAATGACTGCCATGTTGTAAGTGAATACGGCGTCGACAGCGGCAGCTTCCTGTACGCTGGTGGTATCGTAGGGAGTGCCGCAGACACCACCATTGCGGGCTGCGTCAATACCGGCGTTGTCGAGGCGAGAGGCAGCAACAACTTCGGCAGTGTGGCTGCCGGTATTGTAGGCATCCTGTATGGAAATGCGACCGTCATAAACTGTTACAACACTGGCGAGATCAATGTTACCGGCGACAAACTGAGAGAGGGCACCGCCGGTGGTATTGCGGGCAAAGACCTCTCTGCGCACAATACCGTATCTGACTGCTACAATGTGGGCGCAGTAACGGTCGAGTATACCGGCA
The DNA here is from genome assembly GCF_014288055.1 of Agathobaculum hominis. Taxonomy (NCBI): domain Bacteria; kingdom Bacillati; phylum Bacillota; class Clostridia; order Eubacteriales; family Butyricicoccaceae; genus Agathobaculum; species Agathobaculum hominis. Next base: position 42,275 of record NZ_JACOPK010000009.1, on the reverse strand, counting down.
ACAGCGATAGCTATATCGCCATGGTAGGCGGTATCATGGGCAAAATCTACTATTCCGACACCACTGTATCCAACTGCTACAGCGTAGGCACGCTGACGTCGACGACAGGGACAGGAACAAGCTATATCGGCGGTGTTGTCGGCATAACCAAAGGCACCGTAGGAAACTGCTATTATCTGGATTCCACAGCCACAAAGGCCGTCTGGAACGATGGCGGCACAGTGGATGAAGCCACCGGCCCCAAGACTGCCGCACAGCTTGGCGACGGCACGGTGCTGGCGCTACTCATCAATAACCGCGGCGACAGCGAACACCCATGGAACAGCCAGTGTCAGTATCTGGCCGCAGCGCGTAAGACCCTGCCGGCGTTCAAGACCCAGACCGGCGACGAACATACCCACGATTGGAGTGCGTGGACATCGAATGGCGACGGCACCCACAGCCGCCACTGCACCTGCAACGCCGTGGAAACACAAAACTGCTCCGGCGGCAAAGCAACCTGCAAGGCAAAGGCCAAGTGTGCCGATTGTGGTGCGAAATACGGCGATACCAATCCCAATCATCATGGCGACAAGCTGAAACATGTGGTGGCCAAGGACGCTACCACCAGAGAAGAGGGCAACATCGAATACTGGCACTGCGAAGCCTGCGGCAAGTATTTTTCCGACAACGCCGCCACGAAAGAAATTACCCAAGCCGAGACGGTGATTCCAAAGCGGCAATCTTCCGGCAGCAATTACAGCTATTACACCATCAAGGCGACAGCAGGGACGGGCGGGGCTATCTCGCCGAGCGGGAATGTCAGCGTCCGCGAGGGCCGGGATCAGACCTTCACCATCACTCCGGATAAGGGCTATGCTGTTGCCAATGTCAAGATCGACGGCAAGAGCATCGGCGCGGTGAAGTCCTACACCTTTGAGAATGTCCGCAGAACCCATACCATCGAGGTCATCTTTGTGAAGGCCAACGGCAACCCCCAGACCGGCGTGTTTGTGGATGTAGCCACCGGCAGCTATTATGAGGACGCCGTGGATTGGGCAGTGGAAAACGGCATTACGCAGGGAACCGATGATACCCATTTCTCCCCGGATGGCATCTGCACCCGTGCGCAGGCCGCGACCTTCCTGTGGCGTGCCGCTGGCAGTCCAAAACCCGAAACCCGCACCATGCCGTTTACCGACGTTCCCGTGGGCAGCTACTATTACGACGCTGTGCTGTGGGCGGTAGAAAACGGCATCACCAAGGGCACCAGCAACACCACGTTCAGCCCCGACGCCACCTGCTCCCGCGCCCAGATCGTCGCGTTCCTGTGGCGCTCTGAGAAGTCTCCGGCAGTGGGTACGGCCAATCCCTTTGCCGATGTGAAGTCCACCGTCTACTATGCCGACGCGGTACTGTGGGCGGTCAAGGAGGACATCACCAAGGGAACCACCAACACCACATTCAGTCCCGACGCGGATTGCACCAGAGCGCAGATCGTGACCTTCCTCTGGCGCTGCAAGAAGTGATCGGCTGACATACGGCCAAGCAGCAAGACCGCTGACATGACCACATAAGCGAACATCGGACAGCGCAGCGGACGGGCATCTCGCCCCGAAGCTGCGCTGTTCTCTTTTCGCTACAAGAAACAAATCAATGACATTTTGAGCTGCGCCGCTATCCCAGCGCGGCAAGGAGACATCATTATGAAAAGAATCACAAGAATCATTCGTCCGATCATGTGCATGGCCGTCCTTCTCTTTGCTATGACCACGGCGGTCATGGGCTGCTATCAGAAAGAGACGGGGCCTATCGATATTCCCGGCAGAACGCCTTCCGGCACATCTGCGCCTCAGCCATCAGCGACTCCCGCAGGTGAAGTCATCCCCTCGGTGGACAGGCAGGCAGAGTTGGCGGAAGCCAGAGCGAAGAATCCCGACACCGTGGCATGGCTGTATATTCCCGGTGCGGAGGTAGACGATCCTGTGATGCAGGCGGAGGACAACGGCTATTACCTGAAGCTGGATGAAAACGGCGAGTACGCCATGTGGGGCTGCTATTATGCCCATTGTGAAAACGAAATCGGCGGCAGGGATAAGCTGGACAAAAACACCACCATTTTCGGCCACTCCGCCAGCAACTGCGACCCGGACGGTGTGCGGTTCACCAAACTCTACCGTTATATGGACGCAGACTTTGTAAAGGAGCATCCGTATATCTATCTCTCTGTGGATGGCGAGGACATGATTTTCCAGATCACCGCGCTATTCGTCACGGATATTGGCTTTGACTATATTGCGCCTGATCCCACGGGAGATGATCTGACCAGCTTCTTTGAGACGGTTGCGCGGAAAAACTGGCTTGACTTTGACGGCGTGACCTTCTCCGAGGAAGATACCGTCCTGACCCTCTCCACCTGTTGCCGAAAGTATGACAAGACCAACAGCGGCAATCAGCGGCTTGTGGTCATGGCAAAGCTGCTGCCGGAGGGCGCTGCGGCGCAGGAGTTCACAGTGTCCCTTGCGGAGAATCCCGAACTGCCCTGATAGGGCATCATCCGAAAACATCACGCCGTTTACTCATGCATCCGTGCGGACGACAGCAAACGAAGCAAATGTTTTCAAATAGCGCAGCCTTTCTTGCAAGCGTCTCCGCACGTCCAGAAGGGAGTGCGAAAATGCTAACGGATAGAACATCAATATCAAAATGCTGGACCGCCCGAACCGAGGTTATCACCCCGATTCGGGCGGTTTGCTGTTCCATGCGAATTTTGCCGATTCCTGCAAGAGAAACGGGATTTAAGGAGAAAAACAGACAAGGGGACCTAAAGAGGTGCTGCTAACAAGGTTATAACCCCTGCGCAGGTCCTCTGCTTCGAGACACTTTGTCCCGAAGTTGGCAGCCCCGGCTGCCGATCTCCGCTATTCCTCCATTCAGACCGCAGACACAAAAATCTGAATGGAGGATATACAAATGACTACCATCAATCTGAAGGACTTTTATCCGTGGTACACCCATGATGAGTACATCGAAGTTTCTGATGAAGTGGCCGCCGCGCTGAAGGCGGACAAGCTTTATGAGGCAGCCTATCAGCGGAAGGTAATGCGTAACAAAGCGCAGTATTCCCTCGACTGCGACGATGGGATCGAATATTCCGCCTGTCAGCATGAACCGTCCCCGCAGGAGTTGCTGGAGCGCAAGGAGCTGTTCTACCATCTCTGGAACGTGCTGAACTCTCTGCCGGAGGTGCAGGGCGTCCGGGTGGAGGCCTATCTCATTCTCGGTAAGAGCTACACCCGGATTGCGAAGGAACAGGGCGCGGACCGGAGTGCTGTCCGGCGCTCCGTAAAACGCGGGAAAACGGCTATGAAAAAATATTTGAAAAAAGTTTTGTGATTAGGGTCTCCTTTTGGCCGGTTTTTGTCCTTGGTATATGAGAGGAACTTTTTTAACCTCTCCGCAGCAAAGCAGCAGCGTGGCCCGCCCACTGTGCAGGCTGCCGCCGCCTGCTGTGCGGGAGCGCCGGGCTATGAATTGCTGTCTTATGACGGGCCGAAAAAATGAGCGCGGCGCTCCCACAATACCATAGGACTTCGAGACACTTTGTCCCGAAGCAGGTCAAGCGCGAAGAGCGCCGCCAGCGGCGGCGCTCTTTTGCGTCTTAACTACATGAGGAGGTTTCGCTATGAGGCTCACTATCCGCGAATTGGACAGGCTGCAAAGTGTAGATATTGGCGCGGTAGATCCGGCCATGCTGCCGGACGCGGGTAGCGTGGCGCTCAACGCTGCCCTGCCCCAAAGAGACCGCGTGTCCTGTTTGGTACAGGCAGGAATCAATCCCTACTGCTTCTGCGTCGGCGTTAAGATTGAATTTTCAGAGGATGGGCCATCCCTACAGGACACATTGGCAGCGTTTCTTCTCCGTATTAAAAGCGGGCGATAATATCGTTCCTGCCTGCCGCTTCGAGACACTTTGTCCCGAGGCGGGACTTTCAAAGGCATCGTTGTTGTCCCACCCGAACAGAGGTATAATATAGGTGTAATGTGATAGGGAAGGAGGAACAATGGCACGCACAAAAAACAGAGAGTATCAGCAGGTTCTTTCCCCGGCTTACACCTTTTCCCGCCGCTGGAAAATGGGCGGTTACATCCGTCTTTCCAAGGAAGATCTGAAAAAGCCCTCAATGGCAAGGATGACAGCAACAGCGTCAAAAACCAGCGGGACCTGCTCAATGACTTCTACCGCAAATATCAGGAGGAATTTGAAAGCATCACTGAATATGTGGATGACGGCCACACCGGGACAGATTCGGACCGGGAGGCGTTCCAACAACTTCTGGCCGACATAATGAGCCGCAAGATAGACTGTGTTGTGGTAAAAGACCTTTCCCGCTTTGCCCGCAACTACAGCGACGCGGGTAGTCTGATCGACAACCTGTTTGTGCAGATGGGTGTCCGATTTATCAGCCTCGCGGAAAACGTAGACAGTTACAAGGACCCGGACAGCGTTTCCAGTATCATCGTTCCCATTACCAACGTAATGAACGATCAATACTGCTATCAGACCTCAAAGAAGATCCGGCAGGTGTTTGACTACAAGCGGCGCAACGGCCAGTATATCGGCTCCAACCCACCTTTTGGGTATGTCAAAGATGCAAAAGACCGTCACCACCTTGTTATCGACCCCGGTGCCGCCGAGATTGTCCGGCTCATTTTCTCTTTGCTACTCAAGGGAACATCGAAACGGGGTATCAGTTTCTATCTGAACGAGCACGGTATTCCCAGCCCCTCGGTCTACAAGTTGGAAAAGGGCATGACGGTTTCCAACAAGCCGGACGGCAACACCCTTTGGTCGGGACGCATGATCCATACGATTCTCACCAATCCCATGTATACCGGTGATCTGGTGCAGGGGCGGTTTCGTGTAAAAAGCTACAAGGTACATCAGATCGAGACGGTGCCTGAAGAGGAATGGGTACGGGTAGCTGATATCCACGAGGCCATTATCGACAAGGCCACTTTTGAGAAGGTGCAGGAATTGCTGCTTCGGGATACCCGAACATCGCCACAGGGGCGCACCGTCCACCTGTTCAGCGGTTTTCTCAAATGTGCCGACTGCGGCAGAGCCGTTACCCGCTGTTCCGGCAAGAACAACGTGTATTACGCCTGCGCTACCTATAAGAGCCGTTCAAGAAATGCCTGCACAATGCACTCTATCAGTCATGCCCGGTTGGAGGCCGCCGTGTTGTACGCCATCCGGCAGCAGGTGCATCTTGCTGTCTCCTATTCAGAAGTCATCGCCCAAATCAATTCAGCCCCTATCAAAAAAAAACAGTCTTTCCGACTGGACGATACGATTCATGCAAAAGAACGTGAGCTTTCCAAAGTGACCCGTTATAAACAGTCTCTTTATCAGGACTGGAAAGACGGGGAGATCACGCAGCAGGAATACCGGGATATGAAGGCCACTTATGACCGCCAAATCAATGAGGTGTCCGATGTGCTGGCCAGACTAACCGCTGAACGTGCGGAGCTGGCAAACGGCGTTGACAAGGAACCCCCTGCGCTGGTCGCTTTCAAAAAGTATCAGAATATCGATGCCCTGTCCCGTGAGTTGCTGATCGAGCTGGTGGATCATATCAAGGTCTATGAAAATGGCAATATCAGCGTCAAGTTCAAGTTTGCCGATCAGCTTCGCCGCATCGCGGAGTACATCGACGTCAATACCGCTGAATCCCCTGCATGGGCGGTTTGATTTCGCACTACATTCCCTGTGTCAGCGTGTTTTCCTAATAGGACGTGAACATATAGATGATCGGTTCACCGGACTCGCCGCCGGGAACCCTAGCGATATTCTCCTTGCGGGACTTTCCATCTGCCGTTTCCATAAAACGAGCAAATTCATAGCTGCTCATCTGGGGCTGCGGACGAAAAGTTGGACCTCTGCAAGGAGGTAAACATATGTACTCTTATGAAGAACGGCTTTCAAACTTTGATAAAGCACGCGGCATCATTGGGCATGAGTGTATGAATGAGTTGATTGTTGATCGTTTGCTGACGATACTGGGAATTCCGCACTTAGCGTACCAGCTGATTCATGCAGACGTGACCGTAGACGGCAAGACGCATGAAGTATATCTCTGCGCTTCGGAGGATTTTAAGGCAAAGAGCGAATCGAAGATTGCCTTGGATGCCTACAAGGAGCTGGAGGCTTTGCCGGATGAATCTGCGCTGGAGTTTTGCACTCGCATGGGCTGGGAAGACTATATTTATCAGATGCTTGTCGTGGATTATTTGATTCTGAACCAGGATCGTCACGGCGCCAACATTGAGGTGCTGCGCAACAGCCGAAAGAAGACGATTCGTCTGGCTCCCCTGTTTGACCACGGACTTTCGCTTCTTTGCAGCTGCCCGGATGATGCTGCGGCGGCTGGGTTCGATGTGATGGCTGACAAGCCCTGCAACAATGCTCATGTGCCATAAAGAAACACGCAAGAATTTGATAGCATCCACTATTCCATAGCAACAGCGAGTTGCTTGTTAAAATAAGGTTTGCAGTTTTATAATAAACAATAACATATTCCTTAGGAGGGACAGACATGGAAACACGAGATATTCTCAAGAATTTGCGTGAAAAAAATAAACTTACAAAAAGTCATTTGAACGGTACTACAAAATGAAAAAAACGCTTGACTCTACATCTGTTGTAGATATTATAATATTGGTAGTTTAACAAAAAAGAAGGATTAGGCAATATGGAAAAGAACCTTACTACCGGCAGTGTGTTCAAAAATGTTGTATTATTCTCATTGCCGTATCTGCTCTCGTATTTTCTTCAAACGCTCTATGGCATGGCTGACCTATTTATCATCGGACAGTTCGAGGGTGTAGCCAGTACTACCGCTGTTTCTATCGGCTCACAAGTGATGCACATGCTTACGGTTATGATTGTAGGGTTATCGATGGGAACAACCGTCAGCATCGGCCAGGCGGTGGGGGCAGGAGATCGAAAACAGGCAGCGCATAACATCGGGAATACGGTAATATTGTTTCTGGTGGTTTCCATTGCACTTACGGCCATCCTGTTATCCCTTGTTCATCCCATTGTCGTTGCCATGTCTACGCCAGCGGATGCGGTGAGCGGTACGGTCACCTATTTGACCATCTGCTTTATCGGGATTCCGTTTATTACATCCTACAACATTATCAGTTCTATTTTTCGAGGGTTGGGCGACAGCAAAAGCCCGATGTGCTTTATTGCCACAGCCTGTGCTGCCAACATCGCTTTAGACTATCTTTTTATGGGTGTGCTGCACCTTGGGCCTGCGGGCGCAGCCCTTGGTACAACTCTCTCTCAGGCAATCAGTGTAGTTGTTTCCCTGACCGTTATTTTGAAACGCAGGAGCATCGTTCTGAAAAAAAGCGACTTCAAGCCTTGCCGTGCGGTCATGGGGAAAATTTTGGGGATCGGCATCCCGATTGCGTTCCAGGACGGCCTGATTCAAGTTGCTTTTATTATTATCACGATTATTGCCAATCAGCGTGGACTGAATGACGCAGCGGCAGTCGGGATTGTGGAGAAAGTGATCAGTTTTCTCTTTTTGGTCCCCTCCTCTATGCTGTCTACCGTTTCTGCCTTGGGAGCGCAAAATATCGGTGCGGGCAAACCGGAGCGGGCCATTCAAACGCTGCGCTATGCGGTGATGCTCGCCGCAGGCTTTGGTGTGCTTGCTTCTATCGCGATCCAGTTTACAGCGGAAGGCATCGTTTCGCTGTTCACTGATCCCAGCACTGCGGACGGAGCGGCGGTGGTCCGTTTCGGCGGCCAGTATCTGCGTGGTTACATTTTTGACTGTATTTTTGCTGGCATTCATTTTAGCTTTAGCGGCTTTTTTTGCGCATGCAGGAAATCCGGCCTGTCGTTTTTACACAATATTCTCGCCATTGTATTGATGCGTGTGCCTGGCGTTTATGTGACCTCAAAATTATTCCCGGCAACGCTTCTCCCGATGGGACTGGCTACCGCGGCAGGCTCACTGCTATCGGTCGTGATCTGCCTAATCGCCTTTGGAGTCATACGGCGCAAATCAACGCTTGTTCTGGTGGAGGAGTAAGATATGGATCGGAAAAATCTCTTTCCAATAGGTGAAGTGTCAAAATTGTTTCATATCAGTGTTAGTAGTTTGCGGCACTATGAACATATCGGTTTGCTTACACCAGAATACATTTCCTCAGATTCTGGCTATCGTTACTATGGCACCGAACAATTTGAAGTACTCAACACAATCAGGTATTTGCGGGCATTGGATATGCCTTTGGCCGAGATTGAGGACTTTCTCAAAAATAAGGATATCAGCCGTATTGAAGAAAAGTTGTTACAGCAAAAGCATGCGGTCCTGAAAAAGCAACAAGAATTACAACGTATAGAACAAAAGATTAACCACCGCTTAAATTGGCTGCGAGACGCACAAAGTGTGCCTTTGGATACCGTTTCCTTAATAGAGCTTCCGTCCTGTCGCATTGTTTGGGTAGACGCTCCACTGAAAATAGATGGCTCTCTTGATATGGAAGTGCCGATTAGAAAGCTGGATCAATCTGATGCCGAAGCCGTTGTATTTCTTGGAAAGGTCGGACGTGGCATTTCCGCGGAACATTTGCAGCAATCAATAGTAAATCGTTATGACAGCATTTTTCTAATACTGGATCAAGAGGACATTTATACAGGTGAAACCATTACTCTTCCCAAAACACTTTGTGTACGGCTGCGTTTTCGAGGCAGTTATATAGAAGCTCCAGCGCACTATGAAAAGCTCCTTGACTACATCACAAAAGAACAGCTACAGATTGTTGGTTTTTCGCGAGAAATCACGCTCATAGACTATGGCATTACTAATGACAGTGAAAAATTTGTGACTGAAATATGTATTCCGGTCAAGTGCAGATAAGAAGGGCATAAAATGAGATTTGTTGTTAAAAAAGAAATTTTTGAAGAACTGCCGAGTGCCTGTTTTGGTGTTGTTATGGCAAAAGGCATTGATAATAATAACGCATACCCAGAGATTGAACAATTTTTAGATGAAAGTATCCAAGCTGCAATGCAGCGTTTTGAGGGAAGAAAAGTCAAGGAAGATCCGGATATTTTACCATATCGAGAAACATTCCGAGCCTTGAATATCCTATCCAATATCGTACTGAATGAATTGGACTGGTGGGTGGCCTCCCAATGGGAGAACATACCCATTCGCTACGAGTACAAAACCAGACAGAATTTCTCATGTGCCATAAAGTAACACAAAAACAACAGACAGCCGCCACAATTCCGTAATGATTGATGCTTGACAGACTCCTTCAAGTTCGCTATAATAATAGACGCAAAACTTTAGTGGACTTTTCCGGATTCGGTCATCTTTTTGCCACACAGCTATCTTGTGATAGTTGTGTGGCTTTTTTGTTGCCTGTATCTCGGAAGTATTAGCAGAATGGAGTACTATATCTGTATGGGAAAAAATTTTTTGTCTCTTATCAAGACGTGCCGTAGTGTACGGGCTTATAAATCGGAATCTGTCCCTTCCAAGGCTTTGGACGCTGTACTGGAAGCAGGGACTTATCCGGCCCAGGAAGCCGGTCAGCCCGCAGCACGCAAACAAAACTATATTGTTCGGACAATTTGTGGAGAGGAGGGAAAGCATGCAGACCAATAATAAAATGGCGGTCGCTCCTGTTGGAAAGCTCATCTGGCAAATGTCGATACCGCCGCTGATTTCCATGTTCCTGCAATATTCCTATAACCTGATAGACAGCGCGTTTGTGGCACGGTTGAGTGAGAATGCACTGATCGCTGTTTCTCTGGCATTCCCGATTACAACATTGATGAATGCAGCGTCTATCTGGATCGGTGTCGGCGTGAATGTGCTGATAGCAGGATATCTTGGACAGAAAAAGCAGGATGATGCAAATACAACCGTCACACATGGATTGTTGCTGGCCTTTGGAATTGGTGCTTTGCTCAATCTTCTGGCATTACTGATTATGAAACCCTATTTTCGGGCATTCACCAATAATGAAGAAATTTATCAGCTGAGCATCGCCTATATGAGTGTGTGCTCCTTCATGCAAATTCCCAATATGGTGCATATCGCCATCCAGAAGATGATACAGGCCACCGGGAACATGGTCGCTCCCATGTGGTTCCAGATTGCGGGCGTGGTCGTCAACTTCGTGCTCGACCCCATTCTGATTTTTGGTATTGGTGTTTTCCCAGCTATGGGCATCCGCGGCGCCGCGGTAGCTACCGTTGCAGGCTATCTGATATCCATGATTTTGGCATTTGCTTTACTGCTGGGCAAAAAGCAGAAAGTGCAGGTAAAAATCAAAGGCTTTCATTTGAAAAAGCAGATGATCCACCGTATTTTTGCCTTTGGCCTGCCATCTTTTATCATGAACGCCCTCAGTTCGTTTATGGTGACCTTTGTCAATCTGTTTTTGGTGGCGTATTCCGATACGGCGATCGCTTTCTTCGGCGCATATTTTAAGGTGCAGCAGCTGATTGTTATGACGGTAAACGGCTTGATCCAGGGCTGTTTGCCTATTATGCGGTTTAACTACGGCGCAGGCAACAGCGAAAGGCTGCATTCCGCTTTCCGATACGGAACCGCTTTGGTCACTGGTATGATGATACTGGGGACATTGGCCGTCATCCTTTTTCCAGCACAGATTTTGGGATTGTTTACGGCGTCGGAAGCCATGCGCTCCTTTGGAATATCCGCTATGCGGATGATGGCGGCAAGCTATCTGTTTTGCGGTCTCTCTACTATGATTTCCACCTATTTTCAGGCTACGGAAAAAGTAGGTTCCAGCATGGCAATCCAATTATGCAGGCAGATGCTTTTCCTTGTTCCCGCCTTATGGTGTCTGGACAAATTGTTCCATCTGAACGGAATCTGGCTTGCATTTCCGGTTGCCGAAACTGCCACTTTGCTCGTTGCTCTTGTGATGATGGCATGGCATCGCCGCAAAAATATCTCATAACGTGTTCCAGGGAGGAAAAATGATGAACGACACTTTCATGAAAGAGAAACCGGTATTACCGCTGATTTTATCCATGTCATTGCCTATGGTGTTATCCATGCTGGTCAATTCCCTCTACAACATTGTGGACAGTTTTTTCGTCGCGCAGATCAGCGAGGAGGCTATGACGGCATTATCGTTGGTTTACCCGGTTCAAAATTTTATCAATGCTGTTGGAATTGGATTTGGCGTTGGAATCAACGCCGTAATCGCCTTTCATTTGGGCGCTGGGGATCACAGAAAAGCGGATCAGGCAGCCACGCAGGGACTTGTGCTTGCCGTGATTCATGGCATTGTTATGACAGTCTGCTGTATTACAATCATGCCGGTTTTTCTGCGGATGTTCACTTCATCCGAAGCGGTCATTGAACTTGGCGTCCGCTATTCTGTTATTGCGTTCGCTTTTACACTCGTTGTTACCGTCAGCATGGCGTTTGAGAAATTGTTCCAGGCAGTAGGAAACATGAAAACGACCATGATAAGCCTGATGTGTGGGTGCATCACAAACATTGTCTTAGATCCCGTTCTGATTTTTGGCTATGGCCCATTCCCGGAAATGGGAATCAAAGGCGCTGCGCTGGCGACCGGCATCGGACAGGTTCTGACGCTGACGATTTACCTTGTAGTCTATCTTGTGCGGCCAATTCGCGTGCATATCCGCAGGCAGTACATTCTCCCCAGCAAAAAGATGGTAATAAAGCTGTACTCCATTGGCATTCCCGCAACCCTGAATCTCGCGCTTCCGTCTCTTTTGATTTCGGCGCTCAATGCGATTTTGGCGGCATATTCCGAAGTGTATATTCTGGTTTTGGGAATCTATTACAAATTGCAGACATTTGTCTATCTTCCAGCGAATGGCATTGTGCAGGGGATGCGCCCCCTGATCGGCTATAACTACGGCGCGGGGGAACACCAACGGGTCAGCCAGATCTTTAAGATCGTTTTGTGCATGAGTGGTATCATTATGGTGCTTGGGACAGTGATATGTTTGCTGATCCCCGGCCAGCTTATGGGGCTGTTTACCCACACAGAAGCGACGATTCAGGCCGGGGAAACCGCCTTACGCATCATCGGGGCCGGGTTTATCGTCTCGGCGGTTTCCGTTACATCTTCCGGCGCATTGGAGGGACTTGGGAAAGGAACTCCCTCCTTACTGATTTCCCTTTGCCGGTATGTAGTGGTCATCATCCCGGCTGCGTTTTTACTCAGCAGGTTTTTCGGAGCGGTTGGCGTCTGGAATGCGTTTTGGATCACGGAAGCGATTACTGCGATCATTTCCCTTGTCATTTACCGCAAGGCGATTGCAAAACCTGTGACGGCGGCCCGAAAGGAATGAACGCTGTCCTGCTCCACTACGCCGGATATATCCGCTCTTTCTCCAAGGTGAACGGACAGGTCAATGCCGAGGCAGAGGACTATGTGAAGCAGCAGCCAATCGCTGCACAGTTCAAGTTTCGCTATGACCGTTGAGCATAGACTTCACATTGTAAATGTGGTAAATTGGTTTTGATAAATTCCTGAACACATTGAGGCGGATATGAAGATATTAGAAGTGGCGGACAGGACGCCGGATTTAATAAATCAACTGTTGGAAGTATGGGAAAAGTCTGTAAGGGCTACCCACCTGTTTCTGTCAGATAGAGAAATCAAAAATATCAAAGAGTATGTCCCGCAGGCGTTGAATGGGATTGCACATTTGATGATTGCCGCAGGTGAAGCGGGCCGCGCCGTGGCCTTTATGGGGATTGAGGACGGCACGCTGGAGATGCTGTTTATCTCCCCGGAAGAGCGGGGAAAAGGGCTCGGCAAACGCCTAATCGAATATGGGATTGAAAGCTATTCTGTTGAACGGTTGGCGGTCAATGAGCAGAACCCGCAGGCTAAGGGATTTTATGAACACATGGGCTTCCATGTTTACAAGAGGACAGGCCTTGATGAACAGGGGAACCCCTATCCTCTGCTGTATATGAGCCTTTAAATAATCTATCAAAAGTGAATACCGGCCATCCATCGGCAGTCATCGAAAGCAGTAAGTCTTGAAAAAGATTTACTGCTTTTTTGTTGTCTGGCCCCGCTCCCGGCCATTTTGCCCCCTGCCGATTGTAGTTGTAAGTGAGGGCGGACTTTTTTGGCATTGGTGTTTGGCATTTTTGGCGTTTTATCCGTAGTGGAGAGCAAAGAGAAGAATCCCTGCTTCATTTGGCAAATTTCAAAAAATGGTGTTGTAGGGAGTGAACGAGGAAAATTGCCCGCCATCTCTCGCTGCAAACAGCGGGCAGAAATCATCTTCCCCGAATTGTTAGTAGTGCAGTGGGTAGAAAACCTAATGCCCAGAGTAACTTTGGTGAAAGCGGGCAGGAAAGCCCTTTTCGAGCGTTATATTAGCGGAAAATGAGAAACCCGATACACGCCGGAGTTTGCAGTCACGGAGAGCAAGATTCTACCACGGCGCCAAAATCCGCATATCTGCGGTTTTGCCCCCTTTGGTAAATCTTGTTGGGGAGTGCCTTCCCCAAACCCTGCTCATGCTCCCTGTCGGGCGAGAAAGGAGGTCAACGCTTGAAGAAAAAAATACAACACGCCCCACCGCTGCCATGTGGTCAAAACCCGCATGACCGAGGAAGAATACGGCGACTTTACCGAGCGGCTGAAACACTATGACATGAGCCAAGCCGAATTTATCCGGCAAGCCATTACACGGGCGACCATTCGCCCCATCGTTACCGTTTCCCCGGTCAATGATGAACTGTTGTCCGCCGTTGGCAGGCTGACCGCCGAATACGGAAAAATCGGTGGCAACCTCAATCAGATTGCCCGCGCCCTCAACGAGTACGGCACACCATACAACGCCCTGTCCGTTGAAGTCCGCGCCGCCATTTCTGACCTTGCTGCCTTGAAGTTTGAAGTCCTGCGAAAGGTAGGCGACGCTGTTGGCAACATTCAAGCATATCAGCTCTAAAAATGCCGACGATGAAGCCTTTGGACTAAAAAGTTCGAAAGTTTGCCGTGTTTGCAGGGTTTTCTGCATGATTATGATACAGAAAAGCTGGGCTGTATGCCAACGTGTGCCAAGCATATGCCAATCTGTGTCGAAGTCTGCAGAATGCCCCAAAAATCACACATTTGCAAAAGTTTTACCGCCGCATCAGAGTAATCTGGTGCGGCGGTTTTTGTGTTTATAACTGATTTTGGGTGCCGAAAAGTAATACGGGAAAGCGGGAAATCCCCATGCTGACAGAAGTGAGGGACACGCTGCTGGCGCTGTATGAAAGAAGAAATGATTTCAATGCAGATAATCAGATTGTCGTTGATGGCTATACGAATTTCGTCTTTCGTGATCTGTATGGTCGCGTTTACTCGAATCATCGCATCAACCGTCAGCTTAAAAGAATTACGGCGAAATACAATCAGGAGGAACACGCCGAGGCAGAACAAGAAGGCCGAGAGGAAAATCCCCTTTCCCCGATCACATGTCATATGTTACGGCATACATTATAGTTGGCCACAGGAGATGCGGGAGGTTTGACGGTTACGTGATAATTTGAAAAATACGATTGACATACGAGATAAACAGGGCTATGCTTGTATTGCAAAAAGCAAGCTCTTGACAGTGCATAAGGAGGAATTATCATGGCATCACTTTTTCCAAGAGAGGAACACGCCGAGGCACTGTTCCACAGAATTCTGAGCAATCCGGGTGCAGAGCAGCAGTTGTACGAAACCTTCTGCATGGAGCAGGAGAATGCATCGTTTGAGGATGGCGGCGGTGCAGAGTGCAGCTTTGCGAAAGCGCTTTTGCAGGCTTACGAGAACCGCGATATTTCCGCGCTGACGATTGCGCTATGCAATAACACGATGTTCGATCTGCTGCGCACAGCCTATCTTATTCCGTATCGCTTTCATGGCAAAAACGGCGGGAATCCCAGACTGCTGACCGATGCGAACGGTGAGGTGCGCGAGGAATACCGCAATGCCGTCTCGGCACGAGAGCTGCGCAAGTTCCACGATATTTACCGTCAGCACCTGTCTGTGCCGCGTGCGGCGCTCTACCTGGCCGATGGCAGTCATCTGCGCCACAAGTACACCAAGGACATGCAGGTGCGGGAGATGTATTCGCCGTCCCGCCGCGGCGTGCTGACGCTGTACGCGCTGCCGGATACGGTCGAGCAGGGTCTGACCGAAGCACAGGCGTACAACATCGTCTGGGACGCATTCAATGAAATCCAGCAGAAGTGTCCGACCGCGATGGTATTCTACGGTCAGGACACCGGCTACAAGTTGCAGAAAAGCCATGATGAACTGGGCGTTCTGCTGCCGCTTAAGGAGTTTGAACATAACATCCTGCACCATCTCGAGCAGGTGGACGGCATTGTGCTGCGCTGTCGTGAGGAGATGATCCATCAGGCTGGCAAGGACTCGCTGCCGCTGTAAAAAGCATAACAAAACCGCTGCTATGAGAAAAACTCACAGCAGCGGTTTTGGCTTGTCTGCAGAAAATCAGGTGCAGTAACGGAACATCTTATCCGTCATAATGCGGGCGAAGATCAGTCCGAGCGGAAGCGCGAGAATGATCAATGTGGCAGACGCGAACCACGAAGCGGAAATGCTCAGGTTCATCATACCGAGATTGTAAATTGCGCGGTAGAGATACAGGCCGGGCACCATAATCACAATAGACGGCACTGTAATCGCGATGCGCGGAAAACCGGAGTGCTTTTTGTACGCAGAAGCCAGCAGTCCGGCGATCATGGCCGCGAAAAATGCGGCAGCCGCAGGCGGCAAAGATGCAAGGTCAACCAGCTCCAGACGCAGCGTGTTGGATATTGCGCCGATAACCGCGGCGGACATCGCCAGTGGTACCGGGCTGTTGAACATGATCGAAAAGCCGAACACACCGCAGAAGCTGGTGAGCAGGCGGAATACGATATACTGCAGCATGCTGAGGTTCAGCGGCAGAAAATCTACCGGTTTGAGGTGCAGCGCGAGCGCCATCAGCCATGCGGCCATCGTGGCAATCAATACGATCATTACCGCGTAGCTGAGCCGTTCGAGACCTGACCGCATATCCAGCTTGGCCATGTCAATGCCGCTGGTGATGAACGGAAATCCGGGAATGATGAACAGCATGGAGCAGATGTAGCCGGCTTCGTGCTGGACATTGATGCCGCAGGTCATCTCGGCAATCTTGAGACAGCCCGCGTACACCAGACAGGCTGCTGCGACCGAAACAGTCGTGCAGAGCACAAGCGTCAGATGGTGCTTAGACAGCTTGCAGCGCACGGCGTTGCCGATACCCGCGCCAAAGAATGCGAGTATCATCTCGACCCAGCCGCCGCCGAGCAGAAACGTAAATGCACCGCAGGCGAGGGCAGCCGCCAGACCGAGCATCAGTGGCGAATACAGTCCGTGCACCTGCTCGATTTCGTCAAGATGGGTGTGCAGCTGCTCGCCGGTCATACGGGAGCAGATGTCGGCAAACTCAGCGACGAACTGCTCGAGTCGGTTGAGCTTTGAGGTGTTGACGCCTGTGCTGGTCAGCGTGAGCGTTTGCGAAAATGCCTGTTCACCGTCAAAGCAGGTGTATTCAATCGAGGTCAGGCCAATGTCGGCTGCACAGACCAGCCCCAGCTCCTCCGCGAGCGTGTTCATCGAACTGCGGACACGCCATGCACCGGTGCCGCATGAGAGCAGCATCAAGCCGGTGCGGCCGATGACGGAGGCCTTCTCGCGCAAGGGCGCGGCAGAGATCGGTAGAGTAGCATCATGTGATGTGTAATCGTGCCACGCAATGTGCATGTGGTTGGGGCGAAAAGCAGTTTGCGGCATAGTAATACACTTCCTTATATGGCTGTATTGTAGCCGTTCTGTGCAGTAAAGTCAATAGATGAATGTAGAAAACGTCTGTTCAATTATTTGTAAAAGTAAATTCCTGTTGGGTGTGGAATTTAGCCTTACAAACTTATTCGCTGTTCACCTGTAGTGGTAAAAATCACATATTTTGCAGAGTCGCCGTATTCTGAGCACTTTGCCTGTGAAGCTTTCAGCAGTTTTGCTTTTTCAACTTCTTTATTAATCTCATATATCTGCTTCTTGGCCAGTTTGGGATTAAAAGTAACAATCCTTTTTTCTGTTATCTTGAACTTTTTAATTTTTCCTGTTTTGGAGTCCTTGAATTTATATTCAAACTCATCTACACATTCTTTGATGCGGTATAAAAGTATTAAGCAGTTAAAAACAAAAATCCAAGAAGATATTTACTAATCTTATTGACATAGAAAAATAAATGAATATAATCATAGTTGAACAACTATTCAACTAAAATTATACGAGGTAAGTGTATGCCTAAAACGTCTTATATTTGTAATTGCGATGTAATTCATGAGGATATTGTGAATGATGTGAAATCCAAGATGCAACCCAAAGATGATTATATCCAGTTGGCATCTTTATTTAAGCTATTTGGAGATGGTACCAGAGTACAAATCTTACACGCTCTGGAACAGAGTGAGATGTGTGTATGTGATCTTGCTGTGCTACTGGGGGTAACGAAATCCGCAATCTCACACCAGTTAAAGGCATTGCGTCTTGCGAATCTGGTAAAATTCCGTAAAGAAGCACAGATAGTTTACTACTCGCTGGCAGATGATCATGTGAAAGAGATTATTGACAAGGGATTTGAGCATCTTTGGCAGAAATAATATTTTTTAATATTATAGTTGAGTAATTGAACAATTAAACAAATTATAGAGTAGGGATGCGCTGATTGCTGCAGGTTATGATCCGTATAAAAAATGCAATCCATAAAAATGTGTCAGATATTTAAAAAATATGGAAGAGGAAGGCTGTAGTTCTATATTGCAATACTTCTTCTTTGCGCATATTGGATATGTTGTTGAGGGCGACTGTTGCACGCAGAAGATAAGTTGCGCCGGTCTGCGATAATGTGCTGTTTGTATAAGGAAAAGGACAAGGAGTTATGATGAATTTTAGTGGTATATTGATTGGTGTGCTTACCTTTTTTCTGATTGGATTGTTCCATCCTATTGTTATATATGCGGAGTATTACTTTGGAAGCCGCTGTTGGCCGGTATTTTTGCTGGTGGGCATTTTGTGTATGATTCTATCCGTAAGAATGCAGGAAATACTTTGGTCGGTTTCCCTGGGTGTTTTGGGTGTCAGTTGCTTTTGGAGCATTAAGGAACTGAAAGAACAGGAAAAAAGAGTGGCAAAAGGATGGTTCCCGAAGCGGAAGGTGGATAAGCACTAAAGAAGAAAGCGGGGAGATGAGAAGATGGCGGTATGGAGATTACAGGTGAATACTGGAGGAGCGAACGTTGCGGATTATTGCTTGCAAAACCATGTTGCAGCACTTGGGGGCTGGCAAGGTACTTGCTATGGAGCGTTTATCAAGGCAATCTTACACGTTTCTGACGAGCTGATTGAAAAAATCTATATCGACTTCTTCAACAGACTGCCAGAATTCATGCGAACGCCCTAAGTGAAGACTTCCGGGTGGCGTAAGTGGTATTTTTAGGATCTGAAATATAGAGTTTTCAAGGTACAAATCCCACTATTTATGTGGGAAGTTTAAGTGAGTGATTGAACAATTAAACAAATTATAAGGAGATTATCATGAAACGCATATTTCTATTAAAAGGGTTGGACTGTCCAAATTGTTCCGCAAAAATTGAAAAAGAAGTCGGAGAATTGGATGGAGTACAATCCTCAGTTGTAAATTTGATGAAGCAGACGCTTACAATCAATGTTGCTCCAGTTGCCGCAAATACAATAGCCAGTCAGATTGAAACGATTGTCCACAGCCATGAGCCGGGTGTGGAGGTTCAGGAAGAAACAATTATCCCCGTTACAAAGAGTTATTTGTTAAAGGGCTTGGACTGTCCGAACTGCTCCGCAAAAATTGAAAAAGAAGTCGGAGAATTGGATGGAGTACAATCCTCAGTTGTAAATTTGATGAAGCAGACGCTTACAATCAATGTTGCTCCAGTTGCCGCAAATACAATAGCCAGTCAGATTGAAACGATTGTTCATAGTCATGAGCCCGATGTGGAAGTTTCTGAAATTGTACAGGAATCTTATATACCGGAAAAAAAGCAGGAGGCCAATGAATCCTATAACAATGAGGACAAGAAGTTGACGATTCGTTTAGCGATTGGCGCAGCAATCTATGCTATTGGTATGGCATTGACTGTTTTTGCGAAAATGCCACTGCCTATCGAGTTAGCTTTTCTCATTGTTTCTTATGTTATTCTTGGTGGAGATGTTGTATGGCAAGCTGTGAGGAATATTTCAAAGGGACGTGTGTTTGATGAACATTTCCTAATGAGCGTTTCTACGATTGGTGCTTTTGTCATTGGTGAATATCCGGAAGCAGTTGCTGTTATGCTGTTCTATCAAGTTGGTGAATTTTTCCAGTCATTGGCTGTTAAGCGTTCCAGAAAATCTATATCAGATTTAATGGATATACGTCCGGATTGTGCTACAGTCAGAAGGAACGGAGAATTGATTACCATATCTCCTGAAAGTGTTGCCATTGGTGAGATTATTATTGTAAAGCCTGGTGAAAAAATCCCATTAGACGGTGTGGTATTGGATGGAGATTCTATGCTGGATACAAGCGCCTTAACAGGAGAATCAGTTCCGAGAAGTGTTCATAAAGGAGACGAAGCACTTTCCGGTTGTATGAATCAGACGGGTGTCTTAACGATTAAGACAACAAAAGCATTTGGTGAATCTACGGCTTCAAAGATTATTGATCTTGTGGAGAATGCGTCCAGTAGAAAAGCACCAACAGAAAATTTCATTACTACATTTGCACGTTATTACACACCTGTGGTTGTAATCTTAGCAGCTTTTCTGGCGATTCTGCCACCGATCATTCTTGGCGGAGGCTGGACAGAGTGGATTCGCAGAGGATTTGTTTTCCTTGTGGTATCTTGCCCATGTGCATTGGTCATTTCAATCCCGCTGACTTTCTTTGGAGGCATTGGTGCGGCATCTAAACGAGGTGTTCTTGTAAAAGGAAGTAATTATTTAGAGGCGCTTAATAATATCAGCATTATTGTGTTCGATAAAACTGGAACACTTACAAAGGGTGTTTTCAATGTGACTGATATTCTGCCTGCAAATGGATTTTCAAAAGAACAGGTTCTGGAGTATGCGGCCCAGGCAGAGAGCTTTTCTAACCATCCTATTGCAAAATCCATTCTCTCTGCTTATGGAAAAGAAATTGACCAATCAGTTAGCTCTGATTACAAGGAAATTTCCGGATATGGAATCAGTGCCATGGCAGGAAAGAAGAAAGTTTATGCTGGCAATACGAAACTTATGGATTCAGAGCATGTGGAGTACACAGCCTGTGAAAAAGTTGGTACAAAGGTTTATATAGCAGTAGATGGTCAATATGCCGGATGCATTTTGATAACAGATGAAGTAAAGCCGGACAGCAAAAAAGCAATTTCTGACCTGAAACATATCGGCGTGGAAAAAACAGTCATGCTTACCGGTGATGATGAAAAAATTGGGAAGTCTGTTGCAGAAGAATTGCAGTTGGATGAATATTATGCACAGCTGCTTCCTGACCAAAAAGTGGAAAAGGTTGAGCTTTTAGATGGTAAAAAGAGACCGGGAAGCAAATTGGCTTTTGTTGGTGATGGTATCAATGACGCTCCTGTCCTTGCCCGTGCAGATGTTGGTATTGCAATGGGTGGGCTTGGTTCGGATGCGGCCATTGAAGCAGCAGATGTAGTTCTGATGACAGATGAACCGTCTAAGCTGGTGGACGCGATTGAAGTAGCAAAAGCGACAAAACAGATTGTCATGCAGAATATAGTGATTGCTCTTGGGATTAAGAGTGTGTTCCTGATTCTTGGCGCTCTTGGTATTGCGGGAATGTGGGAAGCTGTATTTGGTGATGTAGGCGTTACCATAATTGCTGTTTTGAACGCAATGAGAATTTTGAAAAAATAGGAAATGAGGTGGGAATGTGAAACGAAAACTGATTCTGTTAGCAGTTACAATTGTTTTTCTTGCAGGTTTCGGTGCACTTTTGCACTCACCGCTCTCTATGATTGATGCAATCACAGGAGCAACACCGAAAGCAAAAAAAGCTGCCCAAGCCTCCGCACAGTTGGAAGGCTCTTATGTTCTCGGTATTAATATGATGTCAGATGGTCTCGACAACGAGAACACCCGGAATAAATTAAAAGAATTGGCACTGGACGATTCGGAAACAAATGAAACAGATCTCATGAAAACGGACATTAGTTTTCGGTTATATGTATCTGAGACGGATTATCCGCTTGTCAGTTATGCTAAGAAACTCTGTGACAGGTTGAAACAGGCCGGTTTCTCCGTAGATCTGAAAGAGTACAGTAACACAATGATGCTATCAAGAGTGGTAAGTGGAAAGTATGATGTATTCCTGGCATCGGATGATTTTATTGACGTTACAACGCTAACACAGATGGACTATATGATCATGGACAGCGAAGAAATGAGGTGAGCGGGAATTTATGAGAAAATGGAATACGATTTTGTCTGTTTTAATGCTTCTCATTTTTATGATTCATGGAATCATGGGCAGCTTTATGCTGAACGGAGTTGGAAGTAGCGCAGGGAAACTTCTTGCATGGATTGGTGTTGGTATTCTTGTTGTGCATACGGTGATTGGTGTCATCCTGACAGTTCAGAGTTTACAGACAGCGAAGCAATCCGGAAAAATGTATCTGAAACAGAACGCCATATTCTGGGCGAGACGAGCCAGTGGGCTGGCAATATTGATCCTGCTGTTCTTCCACATCGGCTTGTTTGGAAAAGTGCAGAACGGAACATATATTCTGTTCCCTTTTACAACTGTAAAGATGGTAACTCAGCTTTTGTTCGTAGCGGCAATCTTTGTTCATATTTTTATCAATATCCGCCCATTGCTCGTATCGCTGGGAATCATCAGTTATAAAGAACGAAGGGGGGATATTTATTTGATTCTTTCGGTGCTCCTTCTGTTTATAGCGGGCGCAGTTATTTTCTATTATATTGGGTGGCAATATCTATGAGTAAGACAATTATTATTATAGGTGCTGGACTGGCAGGACTTTCAGCGGCTTTGCAGGCAGCGGAAAATGGATGCGATGTAAAACTGGTTTCCTCCTTTCCATCAGAGCGGGCGCAGTCTGTTATGGCGGAGGGCGGTATCAACGCAGCTTTGAATACAAAAGATGAAAACGACAGTCCCGAAGAACATTTCACAGATACAATAAAGGCGGCTTGCGGTCTGGCAGACCCAAATGCAGTTTGGGGAATGACACAGGCAGCACCGGAGCTGGTGCACTGGCTGTTAAAACTTGGAGTTCAATTTAACATGAGCGGCTATGATGATGTGGAACTGCGGAATTTTGGCGGGCAGAAAAAGAAAAGGACTGCTTTTGCGCAGAGCGATACCGGGAAGCAGATCATGACAGCTATGATAGACGCTGTTCGCAGGAAAGAAGCATCTGGTATGGTAGAACGGTTCAGCCATCATTCTTTCCTAACACTTCGTCTTTGTGACAATATTTGTTGTGGCTGCGTAATCAGGGATGAATACAGTCAGGAGACTGTGGAATTACCGGGGGATGCGGTTATTGTTGCCACCGGTGGTATGCACGGATTGTTTGGAAATACAACGGGTTCGCTGAGTAATACAGGAGAAGTCACCGCAGAATTGTTCAGGCTTGGTGTTCCTCTGGCAAATGGCGAGATGATCCAGTATCATCCGACAACTGTGAAATGTGGTGGAAAACGCATGCTCATCAGCGAGGCGGCCAGAGGGGAAGGTGGCAGGTTGTTTGCTATGAAAGATGGAAAACAATGGTATTTCATGGAGGAAAAATACCCGGAGCTTGGAAATCTGATGCCACGAGATATTACCGCCAGAGAGATATGGAAGGTCAGCCATGAATCAGAGGTATTTCTTGACATGACGGAAATATCGGACGAGATTATTTCAAATAAGCTATCTGGTCTGGCAGACGATTGTATGACCTATCTGCATAAAGATATACGAAAGGAACCGGTGTCTGTTTTACCGGGAATTCACTATTTTATGGGAGGCATTCTGGTGGATGAGCAGCACAGAACGCCGATTCAGAATCTTTACGCTGCCGGGGAATGCTGTGCCCAATATCATGGTGCCAACCGTCTTGGTGGAAATTCTCTGTTAGGAGCGTTATACGGAGGACGTGTTGCGGCAAAATCAGCATGCGAACAGGCAGATGTAGTAGATCTATCTTGTGCGACACAGATAGATTTTCCACCAGCGTCCCAAATTTCAGAAATAAAGCAATTAAACAAAGTGATGCAGGAGACTATGGGCGTTGTCAGAAATGAGAATACGTTGTTAAATGGGATTCAAACGGTACAAGCGCTGACAGGAAATCTTCCATTGCTTGGCATGGCAGTTCTAAAGAGTGCTCTTGCAAGAAAAGAAAGCCGTGGTGCACACTGGCGGGAGGATTATCCGAAGAGCAATGACGATGATTACCTTAAAACAACGGTAGCCAGATTTGATGGAAAGCAGATACAGATTTCCTTTGTACCTGTTCCAGAAAGGCGGTGATTCACTTGGTATATAAAATAAGAATCAGGCGGCAGGAGAGTCAGAAAGCAGACAGTTATTGGCAGGAATTTGAGTTTGACGGAAGCAGAAACAGCTCTGTTGCTACTGTTCTAAAGGAATTGAACAGTAGAACCCCTTTGAAAGATAACTCAGGGAATATAGTTACTCCCATCAGCTGGGAATGTAGCTGTATGGTGCGAAAATGTGGGGCTTGCGCCATGCTGATTAACGAACGTCCGAGGCTGGCATGCTCTACATTCCTACATACGTTAAAAGGTTCTACAATTACCTTGGAACCTTTAAGCAAATTTCCGCTTGTAAGAGATTTGATCGTTGACCGGTCAAATCTGTTTGAAAATTTGAAAAAACTGAACCTTTGGCTTGAAAGTGAAGCTTATATGAGTTCGTGGACACATGAACCGAGATACCAGTCGGCACGCTGTCTGATGTGCGGGTGCTGCCTTGAGGTTTGTCCAAACTTTTCTTCAAAGGGTACTTTTGCTGGAGCGGTTGCAGCGGTCAACGCTTTTCGGATTCTGAATGAAGAACAGGAAATAAGCCATCGAAACGATGTTTCAACTCAATATAAGGAAAATTATTTTGAGGGATGCGGGAAATCATTAGCTTGCCATAACATTTGCCCGATTGGTCTACCTGTCGAAGAATTGATCGTGAGGTCAAATTCGGTAGCTATTTGGGGAAGACAGTGAGTATCAAAATGCTGATTAAAAAAACATGATTAACCTACATCTATGGTTTTACCAAAAATAGAGACATATCCTTTGTTTCGGTGTGTTAGCGGTTTTATTATGGACTGGATTCCGTATATGTATACTGTGGCAAAGATACCAAAAACAGGAGTAGTTCTTGTAATGAACCTGTTTGTTGCAGTCGCTTTTCTGGCTTTTGGGGAACTTGCAAATCTGCTGCTTGTCAGTTTGAGTGTTTGCTCTATTTTAGGGGGAATTGTTCGGAAATGGGTCGAATATAAGAATTATAAGTAATCAGCGATTTTGGGAAAAGCAGGCTGAGGCGTTCGGGAAGCGGTTTTTGAATTTTGAGCGAATGGGTACAGTTGAAATTTCAAGTAGCAGAGCGCCGAAAAAGTGGTATAATGAACGAGTAAAACATCGGTGTACAAGGGGTACAAACAAGATAAAATAGAAATGAGGGGCGATAGAGCGGAAATGTCAGATTTTCCACTCTATCTGAACACGGTCGCTGGTGGCCTTGATCGTAGAGATCAAACCATCGGCGGCTTTTCTTTTGTCGTCAAAATCTATGCTGTCCCAGTTGTCGAGATAATAGGATAACTTCTTTATCTGCTGGGGCGATATGGTTTCAACACTCAATTCGGCGATTGCCTTTGAAATGGTCTGGCGTCGGGTGTCCAGTTCTTCAATTTTTTTGTTAGCGTAGGCAAGCAAGGTCGCATTGGCTCCGGTCAGCGTGTCCAGCAGCTTTTCAATTTCTGCCTCCACCTGTGCCAGCTCCACTTGATAGGCTGTCAGTTTCGGATTGACTTTTTCCTCCCTGCCGTGGAGTATCTGAAAGTCTTTGAATTTCTCCTGCATGGCCGAGAAAATGAATTGCTCAAATTCTTCTTTGCGGATTTTCCCACAGCCCGGACAACCTTTGTTTTCCGTCCGTTTGGTACAGCGGAAATACCCGGTGCTGTTTGGCACATGGGTGGCTTTCAGCGCATACCCACAATGACCGCATTTGATTTTTCCGGCCAGCCAAGTGTTCTTCGGTTTCCGTCCCTGCTGGAAGGTGGTATTTGCCATAAGTTTTTCCGGCATTTCAGCCATGTGTCAGAGGAAATGAGTGCTTCATGGGGAGCAATAACAAGTATCTGGTCTTTTAAGCACCTGTCCTTGTCCTCCTTCACATCCCGCCCCTGATAGAGATAGCAGCCGTTTGTTCCGGCAAAGTCAGAAGCGTCATTGACAATCGCTGCACCCTGACTCTTGAAAAATTCGTACAGCTCCAAGTCGGCCTGTGCATAAACGGGGTTTCGCAAAAGCTGGGAAAGAAAACTCCGAACCATTGACTTCTCGTAAATCTTGATACCCTGTTCCTCGAAGTATCGGGTAATATCTCCGAAGGAGGTTTCCGGTTCAGCGTACATTTCAAACATCAGCCGTACATGGTCGGCGGCTATGGGGTCGGCAACCATTTTCTTTGTACGGATACCCTCTACCACAGTAGGCTCTAACTGATAACCGTATGGTGCCTGTCCGCTCATGTGGAAACCTTTCAGACACCGGGAATAGTAGGCGTCTGTGACACGCTTCTGAATTGTCTCCCGTTCAAGCTGGGCGAATACAATGCAGATATTCAGCATGGCCCGGCCCATCGGGGTCGAAGTATCAAACTTTTCTGTGGATGATACAAACTCCACATCATACTCTTGAAACAGCTCCATCATCGTTGCAAAGTCCAGAATAGAGCGGCTTATACGGTCCAGTTTATACACGATGACCCGCCTGACCTTTCCCTTGCGGATCTCGCCCAACAGCTTTTGAAACTCCGGCCTATCCGTATTTTTACCGGAATAGCCTTTGTCCTTGAATACCCGGCAGCTCCCACCTTTCAATTCATACTTGCAAAAGTCAATCTGACTTTCAATGCTGATACTGTCCTTGCGGTCTACTGACTGTCTTGCGTAAATACAATCTTCTCTGATAAATTCCATATTGGGCTCCTTTCCTTGTTGGAATGGAGCTACCAACCTTACAACTATATTATACCATCAGCAGCCCCGGACAACAATGTTGCGAATGATTAGGGAAATCTGTCCCCATATTTTCTGAACACCTCATAAAGACAACGCTCAATTTCTTTTTTGCGCTGTGCTTTCTCCTTCGGGGGAAGTACCGGCGTGAGGCTTTCCAGCACAATGATCTTCCCTTGAAATGCGACAGACTTTGTTTCTCGTTCATAAGTGACAGCTTGCGTCATTGAAAACCTCCTTTGCGAAAGTGCGTGTATATGCCTGCCTTTCCCGCTTGTCCTGTGGGGAAATGTCAAAAGGCGACACCCAGCAGGTGCCGCCCTTTGAGCTTTCTCCACTTCGGGTCGATATGGCCCGAGGTCAGTAAGGACTGGAATGGTACTTTTCTTTGGCGTCCTCCACGCTGTTGAGGTCAAATACTTCATAAAGCTGCCCCACAACACGCCGTATATCCTTCTTTGAAAATCCGCAGTCCTCCATTGCCATAATGACATAACCGCGGCAGGCGTCATTGCTCCATTCGTCCGTTTCCAAGCCGGGGATCATTCCAAACGCATTTCCCATAAAATGCTCCTTTTTTGAAAAGATGGGGAGCCACGCCGGATCGGTTGGCCTATCATCAGACAGCATTGCCGGGGACTCCCCATAGGTTTTCACTTCATTTCAGACACATCGGACGGACATAGGCTTCATGCCCCATAGTATTTCAACTCTCCCCATTCTGATGGCAAGGCGTTCTCATTGCCTGCGACGGCTCACGGCTTGCAAGGCCGCTTCAACGCTCGGACTGTGACTAAACGCAAGTATCCGGGTTCTGCGCCTGTTCCGGTGGAGCCAGCCTTGCCCCCACCTATGGCATGAACCTGTTCGCTCGCTCAGTTTTACAAAGACTGTATTCTCTGAAATCCGAGGTCATGGCGGGTCTGTCACACAGCGCGTTCCCCTTCGTATCCGGGTGTCTTTTTATTCAATTTTCAATCTGCATGAGGCTTGTCTGAACCTCGGGTCATTGTGACCCGAAGTGTTTTACCTCTCATAAGCCATTTCATTTTCCGGCCTAAATCGGTACACCTTACAAAGAATTTTTCAAAATTTTTTCTAAGCGCCGCAGACCTCGCTCGATTGCGACACGAACCACTTTTTCATGGACGCCCTCTGCCCGGGCAATATCCTGTTTGGTCATGCCGAGAATGAAATGAGCGTAAATCCGTTTTGCCTGTTTGTTCGGCAGACTGCCAATCGCTGCATGAAGCTCCTGCATGGTCACTTTCCGCTCATACAGTTCATGGGGAGATAAGGCGACAAAGAGAGCTTCATGCTCCAGCCCGTCATCCCGATCAAGGGAATAGTAGGCTTTGTGGCGGTATGTACGCAGCCGGTACGCAGCCTCTTTACGATCAAACTCTTTGAACATTTCTGCAACTTCTTCCGATACTTCCATGAAGCAATCCGATGTATAGAATGGGTAATAGTCCCGCAAATTGATAATAGCCATATTGACCTCCGTTTCGGTTGTTGGTTGACGAGTGACCGAAACGAAGGCGGCGGGGAGCGGCACCGGGGAATGGCTTCGGGCCAACATGACCCGAAGCAGCCCCATAAGAACGCAAAAGCGCCCGGGCGGCATGAAGCCACACGGACGCATGAAATTACATATTCATTTATGTGTTGTCTAATTTCACATTCATAACCAGACTGTCCCGGAGGGGGAGCTACGCTTTTTTTAACTGGTGCAGATCATGGATACTGCGAAATAAAAAGAAGGACACGGTAAATCAACCTCCAATCGGCTACCGTGTCCCTGCAAGTCGTCATTGGTTTGTGCAAACGCAAAGAAACGGCGGCTCTGAAAATCAAAGCCGCCGTTTCAAATGGGCGTGTCAAATTGTCTGCTCTACGACGGCTTTTTTTCTTTTGCCGTCGTCCGGCAGAATGTTATTCAATATTTAATTCAATGCTTCCTGTGAAACTCTCGCATTCAATTCCGATATAATTTCCACCATCAGGAAGTGTAATTGTGTCACTATAAGTTCCGGTTGCTTCAATCAACGTGACTGCTTCATCAGATCCAGAAATCCAAAATACTTTTGCAGTACCTTCCGTAACCTCCAAAGTGCAGTCAATAGACAGTTCCTTACCGGCTTCTCTTTTTATGGAAGTTCCTCCGAACAAATACTCTGTATCTGAAAAATCCTCATAATCAGCCGTATAAGTTCCCGTATAATCATCGATCCCTTTTTCTTTTGTTCCTTCCAAAGATGACTTTCCTGTAAGCTCTATGGCTCCAGCCGACTGAACGATATTATTATAATGATCGAGAATTTCATCTTTTGAACAGCCAGAAAGCATAAAACTTCCTAAAAGAACGAATGTTAATGCTAAAACTATTTTCTTCATAAAATCATCACCAGCCTTTCTTTGGAGCTACCTTTTTGGCCCTTTTCTTTGTTTGGGTTGCTTCTCGTTCTTTCATGCACAAAATCAAGATGGCAGAAATAACGACAGCAAGCGCAAGACTGCAAGAACAGGTTCCGATATTCCAGTTGACTGCGGTATCATAGCTACGGTAGCCTACCATTCCAAGACTTGCGGTAATCGGATAAAGGTTTGCTAATGTCATATTTCCTGCGGCAAACATCCCTCCATATCCATAGACAAAAGCAATGATTACACCGACTAAAAAGCTGCCTGCCCTCCGACAAGTAAGAGCGATAATCGGCAGAACCGCAAGATATAAAAAGAAATTAACCGCAGTAATCTGCAAGGCTGCTTTTAGAGCTAAGGAAATCTCAAAGCCGGGAAATCCCACAATCATTTCTGCTATGATTGTAAACAGACTGCATATCAACCCGAAAATAATAGACAATACGCCGCACACAATCAATTTTCCGGTCAGCAGTTTCTTAAAAGAGATCGGCACAGTCAGAATATTTTTCAATGTGTCATCCGTCTGCTCACGAGAAATCATATATCCAGCAATTAGGCTGATACACATCGGAAAAATCATGGACATATTGTTTTTGATGACCTGTTCTGTAAGATAGGCAAAATCCCAAACGGAACCATCATTCGCCATAGAGGTAAACAAGGTCAGCAGGACGGATAGGAGCATGAGTGCAACGCCCGCCCAAAGGATATGATACCTTTTCAATTTATAAAATTCTGTTTTTACAATGCGAACCATGTTTATTCCCCCCTCTGCTTATATAATCTGTCAATCAGTAAGAACGAAACGAATGCCATGATCCCAAGAATGAATACAACTTGAAATGTTGAGGGAATTAGCCCTGTCATTTGCTCCAAGTCCATTTTTATTCCATGAGCCGCCATATCTCCCGCACTCCAAAATGTAGTCAGTGGCGTGGGCAGAAGCCATAACATAGTTTTAGGCAGTGTGTCAAACAATGCCGTAGCACTCATGTTCAGAACGCTGTAAAAGACACACAACAAAATGGAAAAAACATAGGTCTTACTGAAAAAGACAACAAGAACAATCAACGGGAGTGTTCCTGCCGTAATGAAAATTCCTGTTTCAACCGATAAAAACAATTTATAGCCTATTCCATAAACTTCTAATGTTCCAAATCCGCAAAGAATTGTTGCAATGGTAGAAGCCACACAAAAAACAATTCCAAAAAGAAAGAGGACAATAATCTTTGCAAGCACCATTTGCGTGCTGGTTACGGGAATTGTACGCAGATTTTTGAATGTATCGTTGTCGCGTTCCATAAAGAACAGGATAGCGGCAATCACTCCAATAATGCAGGGCAGTAAAAACTGGATACCATATCCCAACACCATGTTAAATAGTCCGTCAAAAGCATCTGCCCGATCTGTATATCGCTCCATCATAGAGGGCGTTGTCATCAGATAAGTCAGCGGGATTGGAAACAGGAAAGCAGCCAGAATAATAAGCGGAATAAATTTCTTCCGTTTCAATTTCAAAAATTCGCATTTGATTAGTTTAAGCAATTCCTTCTCCCCCTGTCACACGCTTGAAGTAATCTTCAAGACTTTCTTCACAAGTATGCGCCTCCGATACCTCCAATCCGTTTTCTACAAAGGCAGTTACAATTTTCCCCACAGGCAGATCAAGGTTGTGCAGGCGCAGATTGTGGTCGTCCTGTATGGAGAAATGGTTTTCATGGAAATTGCGTTCCAAAATTCTTGCCGCCTGTGCAGTATCAGAGAGCGTAAAACGGATATGCTTACTGCTTTTTTGCTCCAGCTCAGCAAGGCTTTCTTCTTCCAGCAACGCGCCGTGGTCGATAATTCCAATATCGTCAGCCAGCAAAGAAATCTCCGAAAGAATGTGACTGGAAATCAAAATAGTTTTTCCTCTTGCGTCGCAAAGCTCCCGAATAAAGGAGCGTACTTCTGCAATACCGATGGGATCGAGGCCGTTGATCGGCTCATCCAAAATCAAAAGCTCCGGATCGTGCATAACGGCAAGGGCGATGGCAAGCCGCTGCTTCATACCAAGAGAATACTGTGAAAAGAGCTTTTTATCTTTGTAGGGCAGTCCTACCAGATCCAGAGCATCTTTGATAGCATGATTGTTTGGTACGCCCCGCAGAGTAGCAAAGATACGCAGGTTCTCTGTGCCGGTCAGATTGGGATAAAAACCAGGGGACTCAATCAAACTGCCAATGCGGGGCAGCAACTTCTTTTCATTTCCTTGCAAAGACTTTCCCCAGATTTTGACCTCACCGGAAGTAGGCTTCGTTAAACCCAACAGCATTTTCATGGTAGTGGTTTTTCCGGCTCCGTTTCTACCCAACAGACCATAAATTCTCCCACGCTTGACATGGATATTTAAGTCAGCCACACTCTTTTGTGAGCCGTATTGCTTCGTCAGATTTTTTGTTTCAATGATATAATTTGTATCCATATTCAAAACCTCCTGTTCTGTAAGGTATTCTATCATGCCAACCTTGCATTAACCTTGCCGCAACCTTGCATTAACCTTGCAATTTGAAATCCAGTAAAATGACAAAGGCTCCCGCCATAAAGACGGGAACCCGCTTAACTCTCCAAAGGAAAAAGCAACATAAATTCAGTTCCTTTTCCCGGTACACTTTCAACTGTTATACTTCCCCCCATCTTTTCTACAAGCTGATGGACAATAGAAAGACCAAGACCGCTTCCTTTTTCAGACCGTCCTTTGTCACACTTATAGAGCCGTTCAAAAATGTGTTTCAAATCTTCCTTCTCAATTCCCACTCCATTATCCGCCAGCAGCAGCTCCATGTTATTTTCCTTCTTTGACAGGGCAATTTTGATTTTGTCTGCATGGCTGTGAGCGATTACATTTTGAATGAGATTATTGACAATCCTCATATAGCTGTCCATATCCAATCTTACCCGGACAGGATGTTCGGGAATATCAATGTCATAATCAACCTGTTTATCCTCAAAAATCGGTATCCAGTCAATGAGGATATTTCTTGTCAGCTCTGCGGCCTCAACACTCTGGATCTCCAAAGCAAACTCGTTAGAATTTAACTTGAACCAGTCAAATAGTACATCAATATATTCTTTTAGATCATGGGCTTTCCGGCGGGCGGTTTCAATATAATCATCCCGGTCTTTTCCTGTGACCAGTCCTTTGTGTGCAGCGTCAAGATACCCAATCAGAGTAGTAAGGGGCGTTCGCACATCATGGGAAAGGCTCGTCATAAGCTGGCGGTTGGTTTCTTCTGTCTGCCGTACAGTTGAAAGTCTGCTTTCATAGGCCACAACGATCTCATTGATTTCATAGGCAAGAGGTGCTGTCAGTTCATTTGTTGCAGATAGAATACGCCGGTTGCCATTTCCGTTTTTCACATCAACCAGCACATCGGTCATTTCTGCTATTTGTTTTTTTACACGCCGAACGAGAACGATGGAAGTCAATACAGCCACAACAGCAATCACAATGGACAAGAATACGATAATTTCCATGCTGACTACACCTCCTTATTAAACCGGTAGCCAATCCCTTTGACCGTTTGTATATACTTTGGGCTTGAAGGATTGACTTCTAATTTTTTACGAAGCCGACTGATAATCGCCATAATGTTACTGTCATCATAGAAATATTCTTCGCCCCAAACTTCCTCATAAATCTGCTGTTTGGTCAAAATTTTCCCTTGATGTTTTGCACAGTACAGGAGCAAATCAAATTCCTTTGGGGGCAGTTCAAAAGTGCCGTTTGATGTAGTAACAGAACGATTTTCAAGATCAATCTGCAATCCGTCAAAATTTAGCTTTTGTATGGCTCCAGCTTGCTGATTAAAGCGAGTGTAGCGGCGAATAAGAGACGCAATACGGGCAATCAGTTCATCCATATCAAACGGTTTTGTAAGATAATCGTCCGCTCCGGCCCGTAAGCCCCGTACTTTAGAAATGCTGTCATTTTTAGATGTGAACATCAAAATCGGCAGACTGTTCTCTTTGCGGATTTCTTCCAGCGTTTCAAAGCCATCCATACCAGGCATCATCACATCCAGCACCACAAGCTGATACTCCTGCTCTCTTAATTTTTGTAAGCCCTCTTTTCCGGTATTACAAAAATCAGCTTCTATGTTTTCTGCTTGTACGCTACGTTTAATCAAAGCGCACAGTTCTCTGTCATCATCTATAATCAGGATTTTATTCATGGTGCAACCCCTTCCCTTGTTTTGTCCTTCCGTCAATCGGCTTTTCTGCGTTCTTTGGGATCAGCCAAACACCAGCCATCTTCACAGCGCCGGGGATACGCCCACCAGCACAATAATAATTTACCCTACGAGGTGTCACGCCCCACTTTTCGGCGGCCTCTTTCAATGTCATATAGTCCATTTCGCACCTCCACAGAGTACATTATAGTTCTTTATCTCGAATAGTACAAGTTGGAGGCTGCATATTGATGAAATGAAATACTACTTTATGTAAAATTCCATTACATTCTCATAATCCAACCCGAAATGTACAATGATATAGGGTGATATGAGAATGAACCAAAATGAAAGAAGGTTTGACTTTCACGGCCTCGGGGCGGCTCTCAAACGGGCCAGAGAAGAAAAGGGCTGG
Organism: Agathobaculum hominis; assembly: GCF_014288055.1. Lineage (NCBI taxonomy): Bacteria > Bacillati > Bacillota > Clostridia > Eubacteriales > Butyricicoccaceae > Agathobaculum > Agathobaculum hominis. The sequence goes on along the minus strand of NZ_JACOPK010000009.1, from coordinate 8,826 downwards.
ACACAAGCCTATGTTGCGGAATTAGTAGACCGTGACTCCCGTACCATTATGAATATTGAGAACAAAGGTCAGTATCCCAGCTTCGACCTTTTTGTTAAACTCATTACCATGTTTGACGTTTCAGTTGACCAGTTTATTCATGCGGACGGAGGGGCAAGGTCAAGCTCTTGCAGAAAGCATATTGATGTGCTTCTAAACTCCATGAATGAAAAAGAGCTTGTCGTGATAGAAGCCACAGCCGAGGGCATTAAGAAAGCCAGAGAAACGGAGGTTCCAGAATAAGGGCCTCTGTTTTTTTGCGCCATTTTAGGGACTGCCGCTAAGTGGCAAGCAATGCCTCTGTGGCCACAAGTGGCACAAAGGCGGCTTGTTGGGGCTCGCCCCAAACCCGTATCTTCGGGCCAACATGGCCCGAAGTGTCAGCGTCGCTTTGCTCCTTATTTTCATAACCTTAACGCTCCTTTTCCTGCTTTCTTCCCGGCTCGGTGTAGCCCATCAGAGTGTCAATGTTCGCCTTGATCGTGACGATCTCCTGCATATCCCGTCGTGCCTTCTGGTATTCTCCATAGAGCTGTTTTTTCTTTGCTGTGAGCTTGCGGCCTTCCTCCTTCAGCACATCCATTTTAGGGAGCTTCGCCCCGCCCAGCAGAGAGCGCATTTCCGCTTGTGCAGCCCGGTACAGTTCAAGGTCGGCCTCATGCTCCGCAAGGAATTTCCGGCTGTACTTCGTCGCCTTATACTGCTCAAAGACTGGGCGGGTTTTGGCATACTGAACCGTTGCGGCCTTTAGCCCGGCATTGGTTTTCATGGCCTGCTCCGTCTGCTTGACCTGTTCGGAAATAACATGGAAACGGTCTGCCGCCTCGGTGGCTTTCTTCGCCAACTGCTCATAATCGGTCAGGTTATTGTCCTGTATATAGGCAAGAGCGGCGGCCATCTGCTTAATGTTAAATACCTTCGCCCAGCGTTCATATCCCGGCCCCTTACCGGCAGCCAGCTTTGCTTGAATATCCACCGCCAGACTGATTTTCCGCTCCGAGCGCCCGGGGCGTTTTTCTTTGCCCTCAATGGCGGACAGAACATCTTGCAAGTCGTAGCCGTCCCCCAGCGTGGAGGCACGCAGACGGGTGAAGCGTTCCTGTCCCTGCCCGGTCAGCCGGAAGCTGATACCGCCGCCCCGAACCGTCTTGACCTCATACCCGGCCCGCTTCATCAAATTGAGAAATTCGTCCAAATCAGCGGGGCGTTCCGCCAACGCAGTATCAATGGCAAGGCGCAGCCTGTCCTGATAGGAAAGCGGCCCTTTCCGGTCTTTCTGCCACTCTCCATAGTTCCGATACTTGCCCTTGCTCCGGGGCTTCGGGTTCTCCACGATGGATAGCCCGTTTTCAAGGCACAGCCTGTCAGAGAGCCGCCGAAGGGCGAAGCTGGAGCCCCAAAAATTTCGGAATTTCCGGGTGCAGTCAAGGGTGGTGGAGTTGTAATAAATGTGACAATGGATGTGCTGCTTATCGGTGTGCGTGGTAACGATAAAAGCGTGCCGCCCCTTTGTCCAGCGCATAGCCAGCTCATAGCCGATACGGTTCGCCTCCTTCGGGGTGATCTCGCCCGGATAGAAGGATTGTCGTATCTGATAGCACAGCACATTATTTTCTTTCTTCTGTTCCCGGCCCGTCATAGCGGCATAGCTGGCCTTTGCCAAAAGGAACTCGTCCGCCACGGTGGCCGGATCACATTCATAAGCGGAGATATACTTTCCGCTTTCTGTTTTCTCCGGGTCCTTGCCATAGTCCAGACAATCCCGGATAGCCTCAGCAATCGTTTCGCCTTCGCCCGCATGGCGCTGTAACAAAGTTGTGGTAGCCAAAAATCATTCCTCCTTTCCATGAGAAAGGGGCGGCCCATTCAGACCGCCCCGACTTCGGGCCAGTATGGCCCGAGGCTGCTTAACTTGCCAGAAACCGGTACAGAGCGGATTTGCCTCCGTCCAGCGCCCAAAGAAGGGAGCCCGCCGCCGCTTGCAGTCCATACGGCGAAAGAAGGAAGGCAAGAAACAGAAATACAATCCCGCCTATGGGCGTCGGCGTGAAAAAGAGAGCGACACCCAGCACCGCCAGGATTACAGAGGCAATCGTCAGCAGGACGGCACAAATCTCAAACAGAAACACCAGCAGAGCCGCCAGAAGGGACAACGCTAAAGCAAAGGGAGCAACCAATATTTTCAGCAGTATCTTCATCTTCAAAACCTCCTTTATCTATCCTTCCTACCTCTATTTTATCATGCCTGCCCGGGGACATAAATGTTGCGAAAGATTAGTAAATCCTGTCCCAAACCTTCTGGTCATACTGGCCCGAAGTGGTAAAAAAAGAGCAGGGCGGCAAGCCCCGCAACGGAAGCCTGCCGCCCTCGTCTTACTTTGCCACCAGCTCGGAGAGCTCCCGCAACACCTTTGACACCTCGCTCCACAGTTTTTCATAGTCCCGCTTCAATCCGTCGATTTCCTCCGGGTACACACCATAGGTATGTGCGTGTACGGCGACCTGATTGAGATTGTTGGAACAGCGCCGTTGCAGAGAGATCAGCTCTTTTACGGGCGTAAGGTCGATGTGCAGGATATACCCGTTCAGAGCCATTTTCCGTACATAAGCCCCGGCGTTGGAAATGCCTGCCTCGGTCATCCGCTCATGGATGGCCGCCAGCTCGTCCGGCGTTACCATAACGTGCAGATGGACATTCCGCTTGCGGTTCTCCATCAGCGTTCCAGCTCCCGGCCTTTCCGGCGCTCTTTGGGCTCCTTTACCTTGTCCAGCGGCTTTGCGTCCAGCTCCGGGGGCGTGGGTGGGATGGGCGTATTGTTGGGTACGCCGTCGATCATGTTGCAGTTCTGCTCCGTGGAGAGCTCGGCGGTTTTCAGATAGTTGTCTTTTTCGTGCATGACGATCCTCCTTTATCGTTCCTCATGGTTTTTATGGTTTCGCTTCTGGCCGGGTTCCTTCGGGGGTTCTTGCCCTCTGGTTTCATCTTTGAGCCAGGCAGTAATGGATGGGCGCACCCGGTCAGGATTGCCCGGTGCTGGTTTCAGCTCATAATCCTCCATCTGCTTTTCGGTCAGCGGCTTTGCGTAGGTCAGTTCGCCCCATGCCATCAGCCTGCCGTCTGCCACAGGACGCCGCCTGTCATCATCGTAGTTGACGATGGAAAGAGGCTGGTTATCCGGCGGCTTCGGGTAAGTTCCTATGTCCACGGGCCGCTGGGTGGAATAATAGCGGTAAACGCCCTCCGGTCCCAGCTCGGTATGCTTGACCGCCGCATGGTAAAGCTGCTGATAGTTGTCCACCCGGCGGTCAAAGTCCCTCTGCGCCCACGCCTGACTGGTTCCATAGCGACCCCAGTAGTAATCCCGATGGCCGTTTTCCCCCTCGGTAAACTGCCAGGTCACAAAGGGGCTCGGCGCTCCCGGATTATGCCCCAGCGCAAAGCCGTGTCCGGTTTCAAAGGTGGCAGCTTTCAAAATCACATACCATGCGCCCCCTTGACGAGCGCGGCGCGTGGGCGGCGAAGTCAAAAAAGGAATATGACCTTGATGAAAACGGCGAGCGTATCCGCTTGCCAAGCGGCAGATATAAGACGCACAAAGTTGACCTCACGGGCTGGAACAGCCAAGAGAACGCGCTTGTTTGGCGCAAGGCATGGGCTGATATTTCAAACTACTATCTTGAGCGTGCCGGAAGCCCGGAGCGTATCGACCACCGCAGCAACGCCGAGAGAGGAATTGACGAGATACCCACCGTCCACATGGGCGTGGCGGCTTGCCAGATGGAGAAGAAAGGTATCGCCACCGAGAAAGGCGAACTGAACCGCAATATCCAAAAGGCAAACCGCCTTATCCGGGAAATCCGGGCGCAGATTGGGAAGCTCAAAGAATGGATTGCCGACCTATTCAAAGCGCGGGAAAACGCCCCGGAGCAGACGCAACAATCTCCCAACCTTGCAAATCTGCTGATGAAATATTTGAGCGTTCAGAGAGAAAAGAGCCGGAAATATTCACAGAGTTGGCAACGGCAGCACGCAGCCGATGAACTGAAAACCATAGCGGCAGCGGTCAACTATCTTTCCGAGCGTGGTATCTCTAATCTTGACGAGCTGGACGCTTCTCTTTCCTCTGTCAGTGATAGAGCCTATTCAATCCGGGAGGGAATGAAAACCGCCGAGCAGCGCATGAAAGAACTGCAAAAACTCTTGGAGCACGGCAGAAATTATCAGACCTACAAGCCCATACAGGACGAGTATCGGCAAATCCGCTGGAAAGGAAAACAGGAGAAGTTTGCGGAAGCCCACCGCGCCGAGCTGACCCTATGGAACGCAGCAAGCCGCTATCTCCATGCAAATCTGACGGATACAAAGACGCTGCCTATCTCCAAATGGAAACAGGAATACGCCGACCTCAAAGAGCAAAGAGATACTGACTACACCAAACTGAAAGCTACCCGCGCCGAAGTTGCCGAGCTTCAGAAGATACGCAAGTGCGTTGATATTGCACTGAAAGCCGAGCAGCCGGAGCAGACACAGAACCGCGCCAAGCGGCACGAACAGGAGCGATAAAGAAAAGGACGGGCAAGCTGCTTTGCCTGTCCGTCCTAAATGCTTTCTGATAAACTGAAATTTACAAACTACTTTTTAACAAGTTTTAGCTCTATATTTCTTCTATCAGCAATTTTTTGAAGTATATCAACTATATATGAACATTGTTCTTTGACGGACAAGACAGACAATTCATCATTTTGTTGTATTTGTTTCATAGCTTCTTGTAATTCTGAAAGCTCTAATAAATTGACTGCTACACAGAAGAAATTTTTTCTGCGACCGTCATTATAGTTAGCAAGTAAATGAGAAAGAATTTGCATTTTTTCCCGTTGTTGAAGATTATACTGTTCAACACCAATGTCCTGTATCATTTTCAAGTCTGCTTTTTGGCGTTTATGAGTTATAAAAGAATCATATTTATCAATATACCGATATTTTTCACATGGATAACTTTCACATTCATAACAATATTCAATTTTACCATGTTCAAGGCTACACTTAGCAATTCCGCACGATTGATTACCATTCCCGCAACCGCCACAGTGCTTTCCTAAAAACATAGGGCATAACCCACAATTCAATCCGCAAAGGGAAAATAATTGATTTTTTCGCTCAAATCCTTTCATATTATCAGTTCCTTATAAATTCAAGTTTGTTAGCTTTATTTTACTTCAAAACTATGAACAATTCAACCACAGAAAGAGAGGTATCAACTATGTATTACACCCAAGAACAAATAGACCGCGCCAACCAAGCCGACCTTGTTTCTTTTCTGCAAGGACAGGGCGAGCAGCTTACCCGCGCCGGACAGGAATACCGATGGAAACGGCACGACAGCCTGACCGTCCGGGGAAACAAATGGTATCGCCACAGCCAAAGCAAAGGCGGCGGCCCCGTTGATTTTGTCATGGAGTTTTACGGAAAGAGCTTTACCGAAGCCGTTGAAATGCTGACAGGAGAAAAAGGCGCAGCCCCGCCGCCGGATAGACCAAGCCCCGCGTTCCTATCCGACTTCCGGCTACCGCCCCCAAACAGCGACAATAGAACAGCGAGGAACTACCTCACAGCCGCCCGCCGCATTGATGAAGATGTGACGGGCTTTTTCTTTTCCACCGGGGATATTTACGAGGAAGCCGCCCACCATAACGCCGTATTCGTAGGGCGGGACGAGGACGGAGTACCACGCTACGCCCACCAGCGCGGCACAGCCGGGAGCTTCCGGCTTGATGTGAAAGGCAGCGACAAAGCCTTTAACTTCTGCTACCGGGGCGAAGGCGAAAGGCTTTTCGTTTTTGAAGCCCCCGTTGACCTGCTCTCTTTCCTCTGCCTGTTCAAAAAAGAATGGCAGAAGCAAAGCTATCTGGCGTTGGGCGGCGTTGGCGAAAAAGCCCTGCTGCGTTTCCTCTCTGACCGTCCGAACATCAAGACCGTTTACCTCTGCCTTGACAGCGACCAAGCCGGAAGCGACGCTTGCAGCCGCCTTGCGGAGCTTGTGCCGGAGGGCTTGACCGTCCACCGCCTTGTGCCGCTTTACAAGGACTGGAACGAGGTATTGCAGCACCGGGCAGAAATCACAGACGGGAAGTATATCCGGGAAGCGATTTACGGCTTGAAAGAGCCGCCGCAGGAAGAAACCGTTGAGATTATCCGCATGAGCGAGGTGGACACACAGACCGTTGAATGGCTATGGGAGCCGTATATCCCCTTTGGGAAAGTAACCATTGTGCAAGGCAATCCCGGCGAGGGCAAGACCACTTTTGCCCTACGCCTTGCCGCCGCCTGCACCACCGGGGGAACGCTGCCGGGAATGAAGCCCTTGCCGCCATTCCAAGTGATTTACCAGACCGCCGAGGACGGGCTGGGCGATACCGTCAAGCCCCGCTTGATGGAAGCAGAAGCCGACCTTGACCGGGTGCTTGTGATTGATGAAGCCAAACGGGAGCTTACCCTGTCCGATGAGCGCATAGAAAAGGCAATCACGCAGAACGGGGCGCGGCTGATTATCCTTGACCCCATACAGGCGTACATGGGTGAAAAAACCGACATGAACCGGGCAAACGAAGTGCGCCCCATGTTCCGCCGCCTTGCCGATGTTGCCGAGCGTACCGGGTGCGCCGTTATCCTTATCGGACATCTCAACAAAGCTGCCGGAGGGCAGAGCGCATACCGGGGCTTAGGTTCTATCGACTTCCGCGCCGCAGCAAGGAGCGTCCTGCTGATCGGGCGCGTGAAGCGAGAACCGAATGTGCGCGTTATCGTCCATGACAAATCTTCCCTTGCGCCGGAGGGCAAGCCCGTTGCCTTTTGCCTTGACCCGGAAACGGGCTTTTCGTGGATAGGCGAATATGATATAACCGCCGACGAGCTGCTGTCCGGCGCGGGCGGCAACACCGCCACCAAGACCGAACAGGCGGAACGGCTGATACTGGATTTACTGGCAGGCGGTAAAGAGCTTGCCAGCGAGGACATAGAGAAAGCCGCCACAGAAGCGGGCATATCCGCCCGTACCGTCCGGGCGGCAAAGAGAAACCTTGACGGGCGCATTACCTCAAAGCGCATTGGCGCGGCATGGTATCACGCTCTTAAAAAGTGAAACGGCAAAATCCAAGTGGCAAAACCCAGATACCTTGCCACTTTGCCACTTCGCCACTTCAACCTCAAAACCACCGCCCCATGTATGACCGCATGGGGCTTTTCTCATGGAAAGGAGAGCCTATGAACAACGACACCAGCAACCGCAGCACCCTCGCAACCGCTTCCCCTCTGACCGTAAAGGAAGACGCGCCACCTGTAATGATAAAGAAAATCGGAAAGACCACCTACCGCGTCAAAATCCATTTCAGTGAAACGAGCAAAGAAACCATGAGCGACAAAATCAAGCGTCTGATTTTGAATGACAGCGAAAAAAGTTCTTAAACACCCTTGACAAAACGTATCAGAAGATACCCTTCTGTCCGCTATGGAGAACGCGGGCAAGGACGATATCCCCGACGAGGCAGAGCGAAAAGGTCTTGGCACGCCTGCGACCAGGGCGGCTATCATCGAAAAGCTGGTGGCAGCCGGATTTGTGGAGCGCAAGGGCAAGAGCCTGATCCCCACAAAAGCCGGTATCAACCTTGTCACGGTCCTGCCGGAGCCGCTGACCTCTCCCATGCTTACCGCAGAATGGGAACAGAAATTGACGGAGATCGCAAAGGGCAATGCTGACCCGGATACCTTCATGGACGGTATCCGCACGATGATCCAGGAGATTGTGTCCACCTATTCCTGCATTTCCGAGGATGGCAAAAAGCTGTTTGCCCCGGAGAAGGAAGTGATCGGTACCTGCCCCCGCTGCGGCCAGCCGGTTTATGAGGGCAAGAAGAACTTTGCGTGTTCGGATCGGTCCTGCGGTTTCGTCCTCTGGAAAAATGACCGCTTCTGGACGAGCCGCAAGAAGGAGCTGACAAAGAAGATGGCAACGGACCTTCTGAAAAAGGGACGTACCAATGTCAAAGGAATGTGGTCTGAAAAGAAACAGGCTGCTTATGACGCTGCGGTGATCCTGGATGACACAGGCGGCAAGTATATCAATTTCAAGCTGGAATTTCCGAAAAGAAAGGAAGGTGTCAATGGCAGAAAATAAGACTTTAGAACATTTACCCGAAGTGAGGGCGGCGGTGGCTGCCCTCTCCCCGGAGGACCGGGAGTTGCTGGCGGCGGTGCAGGCCTCGCCCTTCAAGCTGACAGCGCCGGAGCAGTTCAAGGAGTTTGCGGCCAACATCGACTATTTCGTATTTGAGCCCAATATCCACGATCTGAACGATCTGGGGTGGCGGTATCTGGCACAGCACATGGATATGCTGCTGCCCCCAGAACTTCTGAAAGCAATCGACCCTGTTCCGTTTGGCAAGTACGCCATGCAGGAGGAACAGGGCCATTTTTCGGAACACGGATATATTTCTCTTTCCGGCGACGAGTGGGTGCATGAACGCCCTGCGGAGCCGGAGAAAAAGCCTTCCATCCGGGAACGGCTGGAACAGGGCAAGAAGGAATGTGCGGAGAAATGCAAGGCGCAGCCCCATAAAGAAAAATCTGCGCCGGAACTGTAAGTCCAATGGTACGAAGTCAAGTAGATGATGCAAAAAAATTTGAAGAAAAACAGTGCAACTACACCGTACCGGCCGTAAAAAGGCAACACCTACCCAAGCCCTGCCTCTTCCAATTTTGAAACAGGGCCTGTTCATCAGAGCGGCAGGCGG